>CBINKF010000312.1:0-4464 GCA_966251115.1 uncultured Cellvibrio sp. | reverse complement strand
ACACAAAGCGACAGATGAGGTGACCGATAAAATTTCCTCGGAGGGAGCGGGTGCCGTAAAACAAGTTGCCACCAATACCAGCCTTTGTCCCGGTCATCCACCCAGCGGCAACCTGGTGGCCCAAAGGATTGAATCGGCTAATTCTGATCGCACCGAGCCCGGTTTGTATGAAGGTGCTGTTTGGATTAAAAACGGGCTCTATTTTTCTGACTTTACCTTTGGTCCTGGTTTTCCCTCGCGTATTCGCGAACTCAGTTCCGATGGGACAGTTAAAACTGTTATCGAGGATTCAGGAAGCAATGGCCTTGCGGTGGATAGCCAGGGCAATATCATTGCAGCGACCCATAAATACAAAGGCTTGAGTCGCTACGATTTAAATCTTGGCACGCGCCAAACCCTGGTGGATCAGTATCAAGGACGGGTGTTTAACTCACCCAACGATTTGGCAATTGCCAAAGACGGCACAATATATTTTACCGATCCGGCTTTTCAGCGCGATGCTGCACCTGGCGGTCAGGACAAGACCAGTGTTTACCGCGTCGCCACCGACGACCGCGTAACCCTGGTTGACGACTCAATTGCCAATCCCAATGGTGTTAGCCTGTCGCCGGACGAGTCAGTGCTCTATGTGAATGGTGGTGGCGAACAGGGCATATTGCGCGCTTACCCACTGGTTGATGGCGCGCCCCAAAAAGGTAAGGATCTGGTCGTTGGGCTTTCCATTCCTGATGGCATGGCAGTTGATTGCCAGGGCAATATCTACGTTACCGAGCATGTCGCCCAGCAGGTGAGGGTGTTTAATCCGCTTGGACAACAATTGGCGCTGATCAAAACCGACGCCAATGTAACCAATGCAGCCTTTGGTGGGGCCGATGGAAAAACCCTTTACTTGACCGGGGCGGGCGCAATTTGGACTGTGCCGCTGGAGATCACCGGCTCGCCCTACTAGCGCGATAAGCTGCTGATAGCCAGCGAATGTCCGAAGATCACCGGTGCGAACTTAGCTGTAAATGGTGAAATTTTAGTGTTAGAAGCATGGGCGAGACCCTAGATATTTTATGGCTATTTTTAAACCCGTAAAAACTCCCTGTGTCGGAATTTGCTCTACGGGCATAGGCGATAGCGTTTGTCGCGGCTGCAAGCGCTTTGCCCATGAGGTAATTCATTGGAACGCCTACACCCAGGACCAAAAGCTGATTATCGCGCAGCGACTTGAAGCGTTTTTGGTACAAATTGTTGAAAATTTTTTTGTTGTTCAAGATAAAAAATTGCTGTTGTCACAAATTACGCACCAGCAAATTCAGTTTAAGCCGGAGCAGAATCCCTACTGTTGGGTGTTTGATTTGTTGCGTGCTGGCGCGAGTCAAATAGAGGATCTCTCCCTGTATGGTTTGGTGCTTTTGCCCCAGGCCAAGAAGTTTACGCTGGCACAAATTCGCGATCATATTGACAAGGATTATTACGCGCTCTCCTGCGCCTATTATGAACGCTATATCACCCCGGCCTTTGTTATGCCGGAAATAGAAATTAAAGGTTAGTTTGTTTTAATTTATATGGACTCACTTGCTCATATCCGAAATTTTTTACTCTGTGAGACCCCGAATGCATGGGTTGAGGCGGCACTCGCCAATCAGGCGTTATTATTGCTGGACCATGCCAACTGCGAAAAAAAAGCGGCCTCTACAGCGCTGACCCTGATGTTTCGCTATGTGGGTGACTTTGACATGATGCACAAGATGTCGCGCCTGGCGCGCGAGGAGCTGCGTCATTACGAGCAGGTTATGGATCTGATGAAGCGCCGCGGTGTTGCCTACGATCAAATTACCCCCGGCCGCTACGCCGGTGAGCTGCGCAAACTGGTGCGCACTCATGAACCTGGGCGTTATGTGGATACCTTGATAGTGGGAGCCATTATCGAAGCTCGTTCGTGCGAGCGCTTTGCCAAGTTGGCACCGCATTTGGATGAGGAGTTGCAAAAATTTTATTTATCGCTGCTCAAGTCTGAGTCGCGTCACTACGAAGATTATCTCAAGTTGGCAAAGCGAGCGGCAGACGGTGCAGATATTTCTGTGCGCGTGCATCAATTTCTAGCTTTGGAAAAAAGCCTGATTGAGGGCGAGGACACGGAGTTTCGCTTTCACTCAGGCGTTATTGCGGCTTGATGAATCCATTGCCTGCGCAAGGTTGTCTAAAGGGTTGTCTAATAGATGAATTTAAGTAATCACTGAGGTTTTACATTTAACTGGCGGCCCTGGTGGCACAGCACCGGAGCGGGAGAGACTTTATATGTCAGATGAGTTTAATCAGCACAACGAAAATGCTGCTGCACCAAAGCAGCAGGGCTCCGCAGATTCCAAGGCGCCGGCTAAAAGCAGTGAATCCAGCTCCAATTGGGCACTGGGTTTGGCCATCGTTATTATTGGCGGCTTATTGTTGGCGCGCAACCTGGGGTTTAACTGGGCCTTTCTGTACTTTCAGCACTGGTGGGCGCTGTTTATTTTGTTGGCTGCTATTCCACCATTGCAATCGGCGTTTACCAATTACCAAAAAGCTGGCTGGTCGCCGGCCGTTGCCAACTCACTAATTTCAGCGGGCGCAATAGTGATTCTGGCCTTATTGTTTTTGCTGGACTTGTCGCTCTGGACCTGGTGGCCGGTATTTTTAATCGTCGCCGGTTTAATGGTCATTGCCGGGCAGCGTAACTCCTGACCAAATTTACATTCCCGTAGTTGATTGGGGGGGATTTAAAGCGCAGGTATCGGCCAGCTTTCCAGGTCGAGTTTTACTCCTGTTGCACTCAGGCACCAGCCCAATTCGTGCCAGTCCCCCAATACAATTCGCTCAACCGGCTGCTTATCGAGTACAAACCTGTGCCAGGCCGGGCGATGGGTATGGCCGTGAATCAAACGCGTAACCTTGGCTTGGCGCATCACGCGCTCCACTTCTGTTTGGGTCACATCCATTATGTCTTCGGCTTTGAGGCTGTTCATACTTTGGCTCTGCGCGCGCAGCTGCGCCGCCAATTGGCGGCGCGCGGTGAGTGGCTGCGCCAACAGCTGCTTCTGCCACTCTGGGCTGCGTACCTGGGCGCGAAATTTCATATAGTCCTGATCCTTGGTGCACAGGCTATCGCCATGTAGTAGCAGGCTCGCTTGGCCTGCGACATTGACAATGCTACCCTCGGGCAGTAGCTGCGCACCACAGCGCTCGGCAAACTTCTGGCCAAGTAAAAAATCGCGATTGCCGTGCATGACAAAAATACGTACACCGGCAGCACTAACCAGTTTTAGTTGGCCCTGAACGTCAATTGCCAAGGCAGAGTCGTCATCGTCACCAATCCAGGCATCGAAAAAATCACCCAGAATATAAAGTTCATCGACTGCGCTGGCGCGCGTTTGCAAAAAGTGAAAAAACGCCCGCGTAAGCTGCGGGCGTTCCTGGTGCAGGTGCAAATCAGAAATAAACAGCTGATTCATGCGCGAGCCAATAATTAGGCGACACTAACACGCTGAATAATGACAGCTTCTTTAGGCACATCCTGGTGAAAGCCTTTGCTGCCCGTTTTGACGCCTTTGATTTTGTTGACCACGTCCATGCCCTCGGTAACTTTGCCGAACACACAGTAGCCCCAGCCGCTGCCATTCTTGGCGGTGTGGTTGAGGAAGGCATTGTCTTTTACATTGATGAAAAATTGTGCGGTGGCGCTGTGCGGGTCGTTGGTGCGCGCCATGGCGAGGCTGCCGGTCACATTTTGCAGGCCATTGTCGGCTTCATTTTCAATGGTTTCACGTGTCTCTTTTTGTTTGAAGTCTTCAGTAAAGCCACCGCCTTGAATCATAAAACCATCGATAACGCGGTGGAAAATGGTACCGTCATAAAAGCCTTCTTCGGCATATTGCTTAAAATTGGCTGCGGTTTTGGGCGCTTTCTCGAAGTCCAGTTCGATGGTGATGTCGCCGTAGTTGGTGTGTAAAGTGATCATGATAATGCTCCCTTGAAGGTAAAGCTTAAGAGGTAACTCGGAGTGGATTTCTGCGCTGGGGGCAGAAAAGCGGCTATGATACGCGCTCTGCAGGGGTGAAGGAAACTTTCACTCGATTAATTTTATTGATTGGGATTGAGTATGCAACCTGGCAAATTTTTAACCATAGAGGGGACCGAGGGAGTAGGCAAGAGCACCAACCTGGCGTTTGTACGCGACTGGCTACAAGCGCGCGGCATTGAAGTGGTGGTGACACGCGAGCCCGGGGGCACGCCTTTAGCGGAGGAAATACGCGCGCTGCTACTCAATAAACGCGATGAAAAAGTTGACGAAACCACGGAGTTGTTGCTGGTTTTTGCCGCGCGAGCGCAACATCTTGCGCAGCTAATTCGCCCCGCTTTGGCGAGTGGCGCCTGGGTGCTAAGCGACAGGTTTACCGATGCAACCTACGCCTATCAGGGTGGGGGGCGCGGATTAAATCG
>CBINKF010000311.1:0-4484 GCA_966251115.1 uncultured Cellvibrio sp. | reverse complement strand
TTCAGCAGCCAGGGGTTGGATTTGGTGTATGGCGCCAACCAGGCACACCTGAGCGGCAGCCTGGGGCAACAGCTGGGTTTGCACTGGAGCCTGGATGCGCCCCTGCTCGGTCAATTGGACACGCAATTAGGGGGCAGCTTGAGTAGCCGCGGCCAGCTGCGCGGCAACCGTCGCCTGCCGCAACTGCAGGCGGAGCTGCAGGCCAAGCAGTTGGCCTGGGCCGATAATCACCTGGAGGACTTCAACCTCAGCCTTAAACCCGCGCCCGGGGCAGAACCGGTGGCGGGCGCGGCGCCGGCCAGCCAGCCTCGGGGGCTGGTGGGCAATTCGAGTTTAGTGGATAAGGCGGCGTTGCTGGACGCGCCCTATGCACTGGTGGCCAGCGGGCGTCAGCTTGATCTGGGCGGCCTGCGCATCAGCCAGCTAAGCCTGAACGGCCAGGGCTCGGTGGATGCACACCAGTTGCAGGCCAAGCTCAAAAGCCCGCAACTGGGTTCGCTGGAGCTGGGGCTTAAGGGGAGTTATTCGCCTGGAGCGGTTAGCGCGTCGCCGGCAACGAGGGCAGCAACAACGACAGCAGCGACAGCTGCAACAGCAACTACAACGGCAGCAACAGGCGCGCGCTGGCGCGGTCAGTTCGACAGCGTTTCTATCAAGCTCAACAAGGTGCCGCGCTGGCAGTTGGTGAGCAGCAAGCCGATTGAAGTTAACGCCGATCAGGTGCAACTGGCAGCCCAGTGCTTTACCACCCGCTCCAACCTCACGGCGGCGCTTCAATCGGGCGAAGCCGACGACCAGCCGGAAGCCGCTGCCGATCTGCAGGCTGCCAGCTCACCCTCGGCAATCACCGAGCAGTTAGTGGGCGCTAACAAATCCCAGGTGTCAACGATTAAAAGGCTGCCACCGCCGCGCCTGTGTTTGAGCGGCAGTTGGCACCAGGGCCAGGAGGCGCAGCTCAATGCCAGTTTGGGCGCTGTACCCCTGCGTCAGCTCTATGCGTTATTTAAACCCGAGGTCTATTTGGCGGGGGTGGTGGATGGCGAATTGCACCTGCGCAGTGGCGATCTGAGCCTGGCGGATATGCAGGGCAGTATGCAGTTGGCGGGGCGCGATGCCGAGCTGCGCTACCAGTTTGAGGGTGCGGGCACCGAGGTTTACCCCTGGCGCGACCTAAGGCTCAAGGCCGAGTTGGCCAAGGGCAAGTTGAGCGCCAGCGCCGGCATGCAGTGGTTGGGTTACGGCGAACTCAAGGCCGACGCCCAGTTGGATCTGCCGGCGCAAAAAATTGCCAGCAGCCGCCTGCAGGCGCAATTCACTAACCTGGCGCCCCTGGAAACCCTGGTGCCGCTGATGAACAACTTGAGCGGTAACCTGAGCGCCGACCTCAGCCTGAGTGGCCCCTTCGCCCAGCCCGAGCTGCTCGGTCAACTGCGCCTGCAGCAGGGCCAGGCCAAGGTGCCGCGCCTGGGTATAGACCTCAAGGATATGGAGTTTGACTTGCAGGCCTTAAAAGGCGGGCGCATGGAGCTGAGTTCAGCACTCACCTCGGGCGCCGGGCGGCTCACACTGGAGGGCGACTTTACCAGCCGCAGCGCCAGCGATTGGCAGCTACAGGCCCACCTGCAGGGCGACAATGTCAGCCTGCTGAGCACCCCGCAACTCAAGCTGGACCTGAGCCCGGATTTGAAGCTGGAAGCTGACAACAGTCGCGTGCGCCTGACGGGTTCGGCGCTGATTCCCTGGGCGCGCGCCAATATCAAAACCCTGCCCGAGTCCACCACCCGGGTGTCGAGCGATGTGGTTATAGTCGACGAACCCCAGGCGCAGGCGGCAGGCGCTAAACAGCAGTTGCAGGTCAACGTCAAACTGGCCCTGGGCGAGGATGTCACCTTTCGCGGCTTCGGCCTGTCCGCCAAGCTTAATGGCGCGCTTACAATCAACAAAGACGACCAGCGCCCGCTGCTCACCAACGGCTATGTGGGCGTAACCCAGGGGGTTTACAAAGCCTATGGCCAAAACCTCAAAATTGAGCGCGGTCGTTTGATTTTCCAGGGCCCCTACGAAAACCCGGGCCTGGATATACGCGCCCAGCGCAAAATCGAAGGCGCCCAGGAGGAGACAGTAGCCGGCCTGGAAATCAGCGGCACCCTGCAGCGGCCCGTGGCCAAGGTCTATTCGGTGCCCGCCTATTCCGAGAGCGAGGCCATGCTGATGCTGCTGTCGGGCAAGCCGCCGAGTGAAAATTCGCGCGCCGAAGCGGCGGTGCTGCTGGGGGCGCTCAGCGGTATGGGTGGCGACACCAACAACCTCACCAGCGGTATCGCCAACTTTTTCCGCGTCGATGAGCTGGAAATAAAATCCGACAAGGGTGTGGACCAAAGCCAATTGATGATCGGCAAGTACATCACCCCGCGCCTGCTGGTGCGCTATGTGGTGGGGCTGTTCGACCGCCTCACCAGCCTGGGAGTGGAGTACCAGATTACCGATCGCCTGCGCCTGGAAGCGGAATCGGGTGAGAAGCAGAGCGTGGATATGGTGTACAAAATCGAGCGCTAGCGGCGCCTTAATGGCGAGAAACCTGGGTTAATTAGGGCAAAGCCGCTGGTGCTTTCTCCGATACTTGTTTACAAGTAGTCACCATAACCATAAAACCCCCAGCAAAAAACCAGGAGCACCCCATGTCTTTGTTTCCCCTCTGCCAGCGGCTGTCGCTGGCCCTAACCTTGCTGCTAAGTCTGGGCAGTTTTTCCGCGCTGACCCAGGCTGAAACCCAAAGTGATAACCAAGGCGATAACCAGGCCAAAGCCTGGCAAACCAGCCAGGGCTGGTGGAACGCCAGCGATATTCCCGCCTTCGACCAGGCCCAAATCAAAACCCAAATGTCCGCGGTGAAAGTGCAGGGCAACAAGCTGGTGACTGAGCAGGGCAAAACCCTGGTGTTGCGCGGAGTGAATATCTCTGACCCGGACAAACTGGCCAAAGATGGCCACTTCAACCTCAAACACTTTGAAGTTATCAAAGACTGGGGCGCCAACGTGATTCGCATTCCCGTGCACCCCTCGGCCTGGCGCGCGCGCGGCGTAGCCGGCTATTTGCAGCTGCTCGATCAAGCGGTGGTCTGGGCCAACCAGTTGGGCATTTACGTAATTGTCGACTGGCACTCCATAGGCAACCTGCGCTCAGAGTTGTTTCAAAACACTATGTATTACACCACCAAAGGTGAAACCTTCGATTTTTGGCGGCGCGTGTCGGAGCGCTATGCCGGGGTTAATGCTGTCGCCTTTTACGAAATTTTTAACGAGCCCACCACCTTTAACGGTCGCCTGGGCATAGCCACCTGGGCCGACTGGAAAGCCATTAATGAAGAGGCGATTACGATAATTCAAGCCTACAACCCCAGTGCCGTGTGCCTGGTGGCTGGGTTTAACTGGGCTTACGATCTGACCGCTGCGGGCAAAGCGCCAATCGAGCGCCAGACCATCGCCTACGTTAGCCACCCCTACCCGATGAAAGTGGGCGCGCCCTACGATAAAAACTGGGAGCGCGACTGGGGCTTTATGGCCGCTAAGTATCCGGTAATCGCCACCGAAATCGGCTTTGTGCGCGCGGGCGAAAAGGGCGCCCATGTACCGGTAATCGACGACGGCAGCTATGGCAAACGCATCACCGACTACATGGATGCGCGCGGCATCAGCTGGGTCGCCTGGGTGTTCGACCCAGACTGGGCGCCGTCGCTGTTTAAGGACTGGAATTACACACCCACCGAACAGGGCGAATTTTTCCGCGCGCAAATGCGCGCGAAAAATCACTAACAAGCAAAGCGCTAAATCACATCCTCCAAACGCTACGCTCATCTTATCCCCCCTTGTTAAGGGGGGGCTTTCTGAGTAATTAGCAAGATACGAAACTCCAATCCACTCCCCTAATGCCAGTCCCCTCCCTTTATTAAGGGGAGGGCTAGGGTGGGGTGTCGCTCGGTATCCAAGGTCCGTTAGTTACCCGCACGGGTAAAGTTCACCCGATTATGTAATCAGGCGATATTTGCGTCACTTCACAAAACGGCTACTATCATCCCCTTTGTGGATTTCAGTGGACGAGTTGTGAAACAGAAAAATACCAGTAATCTCAGTAAGTTAGCCTATATGTCAGCTCAAAGAGTGCCCGAGGTGCTGTATGCAACTGGTAAGCTGGATTGGCGGCAATGACGTGAAAGCTGCAGAAGCCAAAGCAGGCCAACCCGGCGCCCTAGCAGCAACGCTCGTCAGCGCGTCTTTTACGGAGCTGCATTTACTTTATAGTTACCCCGAAACGCGGGTCGTTAACTGCTTGTCTTGGTCGTTGCTGCACTATGGCCTTCCCATCGCAAGAGTTATTAGGGTTAAAAAACTACCAAACCCTGAACAACTGGATTGAAAAATACGACGGGAAATAACAGTTGGCACGGCTCTGGCGCTCTTTGTATAAAGGGCTCAGGAGGCTGTCAT
>CBINKF010000310.1:0-4510 GCA_966251115.1 uncultured Cellvibrio sp. | reverse complement strand
AGCAGCTCCGCGACATCGATCTCGACTCCCGCCAAATCCGGCTGCTCCAACAGCTCCAAAGTTTTAAGGCCCGCCGCCATAGCAACAGGATTACCAGATAGTGTGCCCGCCTGGTAGACAGGGCCTGAGGGCGCAATCATTTCCATCACCTCGCGGCGACCACCAAAGGCGCCAACAGGCATACCCCCACCAATCACTTTGCCGAGGGTGGTAATGTCGGCGCTAATGCCATAGTGGCCCTGGGCACCTGTGTGGCTGACGCGAAAGCCAGTCATTACCTCGTCGAGAATCAGCAAGCTGCCATATTGATCGCAAACTTCGCGCAGACATTCCAAAAAGCCCGCTACAGGTGGCACGCAGTTCATATTGCCCACTACGGGTTCGACAATAATACAGGCGATTTGACTACCTAATTTGGCAAAGCATTCGCGCACTTGCTCGGCATTGTTGTAATCGAGCGTGATGGTGTGGTCGGCCAGCACCGCGGGCACACCCGGTGAGCTGGGTACTCCCAGGGTGAGCGCACCGGAGCCAGCTTTAATTAACAGTGAATCCGAGTGGCCGTGGTAACAGCCTTCAAATTTGATAATTTTGTCGCGCTGGGTAAAAGCGCGCGCGAGGCGGATAGCGCTCATGGTCGCTTCTGTGCCCGAGCTGACAAAACGCACCATGTCCATACCCGGCATAAGCGCGCAGAGTTTTTCAGCCAGCGTGGTTTCACGCTCTGTCGGCGCACCAAAACTCAGCCCGTGTTTGGCTGCTTCAATAACTGCATTAATCACTTCCGGGTGCGCGTGACCGAGCACCATAGGGCCCCAGGACTGCACGTAATCGATATAGCGTTTGCCATCGACGTCCCAGGCATAAGCGCCCAGGGCTTTTTCAAAAAAAATAGGCGTGCCGCCCACAGCTTTAAAGGCTCGAACCGGGGAGTTAACACCGCCGGGAATATGTTGTTTGGCCTGGGCGAAGAGTTCTTCTGAGCGAGTCATGGGGCGATCCTGAATAGGTGAAGGATTATCTAAGTTGGTTTAGCCGTTTGGCTTGGGTGTAGACGTCGTCAGCCGCAAACAAACTGTGGCAAACGGCAATAAGGTTGGCACCGGCCTGTAAAACCTGGGGCGCGTTGTGTGCTTCTATACCGCCAATGGCCACTATATCTGTGTGCGGAAATTGCGCGCGCGCCTGTTGTAACAGGTTGAGCGGGGCGGGGCGGGCCTGTGGTTTGGTGCTGGAGGCAAAGAAGCGGCCAAAGGCGAGGTAATTGGCTGAGTCTGCCAGGGCCTGCTGTGCCAGTGCCAGCGAGTCGTGACAGGTGATGCCAATAATGGCGCGCTCACCCAGTAGTTGGCGCGCTGCACGTGGGTCGCCATCGCCCTGGCCCAGATGCACACCTTGCGCACCAATGTGCGCCGCCAGTTGAACATCGTCATTAATAATAAGTTTTGCCCGGTACTGGTTGCAGAGCCTTAGCAGTTGCTCAGCTTCAACCAGGCGTTTTGTCGCATCGCCCGATTTATCGCGATATTGCAGCCAGCGACAGCCGGCGCGCAGCGCAGCTTCCACGGCGGTGAATAATTTCTCGCCCGGCAGTAGGTGTGAATCAGTGATGGCGTAGAGCATTTAAGGTTTCGCGTCTTTAAAAGGGTTTGACAACCACGAGTATGACTATGGGAATAAGCAGCAGCACCGGGAATTCATTAAACCAGCGAAAAAAAACATGGCTTTTGGTGCATTTGTCATCGCGCAGTTGCTTAAAGTAGTAGATGCAAGCGTGATGGTACCCGGTGAGGATCGCCACCAGAGTCAGTTTGGTCCAGTACCAACCCTGGGTGGAGTAATAAGCCCAGCCCAGCCAGCTCATCCAGATACCAAAAACAAATACCGCGATCATTGAGGGGTTGGCTATGCCGCGCAAAAGTTTGCGCTCCATTACTTTAAAGCGCTCGCGGCTGATCTCATCTTCACTCATGCTGTGGTAAACGAATAAACGTGGCAGGTAAAACAGCGCCGCCATCCAGGTGATAACTGAAATAATGTGAAACGCTTTTATCCAGAGCATGGTTTTTTTCCCGGGCAATGAAATTAGTTTTTAGAATCGGCGTTGGAGTCGCCGATGGGTACTTGCGACTCATCCTGAATTTGCTCAGGTTGGGCGTCAGTATCGGCGACATTATTTGCATCAGTCGCAGCACTCGCGTTTGCAGGGTTGGATTGCTCTTCACCGGGCTCTGCTAGTGCGTCTTTCTGGTCAGGTGTTTCTTCCTTAGAAGGCGCATTTTCCTGCGTTGGCGGTGCAGTTTCCTGTACAGGTGTTAAGCGCAGCAATTGCATGCCGGCCAAGGTCGAATAGAGCGGTGGGCTGATAAAGCGTGAAATCATACTGGCCACCAGCGCGCAGGCCATAAGGCTTAACACCATGGAGTGGCCGCCCACCATTTCCATCACAATAATAAATGCGGTCAATGGCGCCTGGGTAACGGCAGCGAGGAAACCGGCCATGCCCAGGGCGATTAAGGTTGGCGCATGTGCCTGGGTAAACAGCGCTATGTCGTTGCCAATCGCCGCGCCTATGGACAGCGAAGGCGCAAACAAACCAGCGGGCACTCCGGCCCAGGTAGTCAGGCAGGTGGCAATAAATTTGAACAGTACATAGGCGATGGGGACGCTTTGGGAGCCTTCGATCATATCGCGTGTGTAGATGTATCCGCTGCCGAAGGTGGCGCCATGGGTGATAACGCCAATGATGGCTATCGCCAGCCCGCAGGCGGCGGCGAATAAAACCGGGCGGGCGCGACGAAAGAGACTAATTTTGTCGGACGAGCGCGCGTCCAGGGCGTAAACAATCAAGCGTGCAAATAAACCGCCCGCCAAACCACTCAAGAGCGTCACAAGTAAACCGGGGAAAATAAGCGAGAGTTCCGGCGAGGCGGCATTGATCACCCCAAAGTAATTGTCATTGCCATAAATTGACTGACCAATAAGGCCGGCGAGCACAATACCGGAAATTAGCAGGCCGCTGCTGCGCTGCTCCGGGGTGCGCGACAGCTCTTCAATAGCAAACATAATTCCGGCGAGCGGTGCATTAAACGCTGCCGCTATTCCCGCCGCGCCGCCAGCTACCAGCAGGCCATGTTCCGATACTCCTGAGCGTTTCGGCAACCAGCGTCTGCCGCTCACCATAATTCCCGCCGCAATTTGCACGGAAGGGCCCTCACGCCCTAGCGAGAGCCCGGCAAGCAGCCCCCAGGCAGTGAGGAAAAATTTGGCGATGGTCAGCTTGGTGGATACAAACAGGCGCCGGTTGTGGCTGTTGACCCCCGGTTCCAGCGACGCTATTACCTGGGGGATTCCTGAGCCTGAGGCTCCCGGTGCAAAGCGGCGGGTAAGCCAGACGATTGCTGCAGTACACAGCGGTGTCCAGACAAGGGCAAACCACCAATGATTACCCTGGGTTTTAAAAAACAGGCGCAGTGCCAGCTCGCTGAGCCAACTGAGCCCTACCACGGTTAGGCCCGCCAGGGCCGCCAGGGCAATTACCAGGCTGCGGGTCCACCAGAGACGCCAATCGGTAAATTCTTTTTTAATTGCGCTGGGAATAGGGTCTGTCGGATTCATTGGCTGCTTAGCGAGAGGTCAAGGTCAACGCACATTTCTGCTTTCGGTTTGACGCTGAGACTCTTATCATAGGGCGCTCGAGTTGCAGCGCGCTTATGCGTAAAAGGTGAAACGTTATTCTAACGGTACCAGCGCCCAGGTTAAACGTTAAATCCCGGTTAATTCCAATCCGGACATTTTAAAGCTCAGTTGATAAAGAGGTTTCTGTGATTAAAGCAGCCATTGTTGGTGGAACAGGTTATACAGGCGTTGAGTTGCTGCGTCTGTTGGTAAAACATCCCCAGGTTGAAGTGGCGGTAATTACCTCGCGCGCAGAAGCCGGTGTAAAGGTGGCGGACATGTTCCCCAATTTGCGCGGCCACATAGACCTGGCCTTTACCGAGCCGGATGTGGCGGTGCTGGGAGAGTGCGATGTGGTATTTTTTGCCACGCCCCACGGCGTCGCGCAGAACATGATGCCCGCACTTATGGCGACCAAAGCGCGCATTGTCGATCTTTCAGCCGATTTCCGTATTCGCGATGTGCCCCTGTGGGAAAAGTGGTATGGCCAAACCCATGGAGCCCCTGAGTTAGTGCCCCAGGCTGTGTATGGCCTGCCGGAGGTGAATCGTGCTGCTATACGCACTGCCAAGCTAGTGGCCTGTCCAGGTTGTTATCCCACGGCAACCCAGTTGGGTTTTATCCCGCTGCTGGAAAACAATTTAGTAGATCCAGCCCGTTTGATTGCCAATGCGGCGAGCGGTGCCAGCGGTGCAGGTCGCCAGGCCAAAATCGATAATTTGTTGATGGAAATAAGCGATAGCTTTAAAGCTTACGGCGTAAAAGGCCATCGCCATTTACCCGAAATAGAGCAGGGGTTGCGCGATATTCAGCCAGCGGGTGTGGCTCCGAT
>CBINKF010000309.1:0-4557 GCA_966251115.1 uncultured Cellvibrio sp. | reverse complement strand
AGTGCAAGCCAAAACATCACACGCCCCGACACCGATCAGCTATCGCCCTCGGCCATTATCCGCAACGACCCCAACGGACCTTCGGGGCTATCCATTCAGGCGGGCAACCCGGATTTACAGCCAATAAAAGCCACCAATCTGGACTTGGCTTACGAGCGCTATTTTAACGATATAGGTTACTTTTCCCTCGCTGCTTTTTCCAAACAGCTGGATAATTTTGTTGTAGATGAAACCCAAGTGGTGCCCTACGGCCAAACGGGCTACCCCTTAAGTTTTCTTGGTGCAGGTCAAAACGGCAACACCCTCTACGCCTATGCGCACCCGGTTAATTCCGACTCCACCCACTTTCACGGGTTGGAATTTTCGTTTTACCGCGACCTGGACTTTTTGCCCGAACCGTTTAACCACCTGGGGGTAATTACCAATTACACAATAGCGCGCGGTCAAGCCACTTTTCGCAACGTGCAAGCCTCGGGTATCGATCAAACCAAGGATTTTATCGGCCTATCGCGCAACGCTGCCAACTTTACCCTGTACTACGAGATGAAAAACTGGGGCGCGCGCGTTTCCGCCAATTATCGCGATAAATATATTTTTAATGTGGAGGGTGGTTTGTCCGACGAGGACGAGCGCGGCTACCACGCCGCCGCCCGCTGGGATTTCTCCTCGTTTTACAAATGGAGCGACTCGCTCAAGTTAACCCTGGAAGGTGTCAACCTCACCAATCAGCGCGAAGAGCAATACTCCGACAGCAGCGACCGTTTATACGGCACCACCTATAGCGGTGCCAGCTATTTTGTGGGGATGAGTTACAGTTTTTGATCGACAAGCTGCAACTCAACGCCATCAGTTCACCCAGCCGACTCCACCTCAACTAAAGCGCGAAAGGCTTTCGTCAAATGCGCAAACACCGGGCCTGGACAAGCGGGGAAATCCCTGCCCGAAACACTGGCTACCGGAATTAACTCCGCACCGGTTCCTGTTAAAAAGCACTCATCAGCGGTGTGTAAATCATAGGGCGACAGGGGAAGTTCCCGCGCGGGAATTTTCAATTGCTCGGCCAATTCCAATACCACCTGGCGGGTGATACCGTCGAGCGCGCCCTCAATTACCGGCGGCGTTAACAACTCGCCATTTTTAACCACAAAAATATTATCGGCACTGCCCTCGGCAATTCGCCCGGCGCTGTTTAACAAAATGGCTTCGTCGGCGCCCGCGGCGTTAGCTTCCATACGCGCGAGTATATGGTTGAGATAATTCAAACTTTTAATGCGCGGATCTAAACCATCCGGCCCCAGCCGACGGGTGGATGCAATCATCACTCTGGCGCCCTGCTCGCGCACTCGCTCGCTAACCATTTTGAGTTTGTCGGCGATGATAAACACCGAGGGCGAATGACAGCTGCTCGGGTCTATACCCAGGGCGCCCTCACCGCGGGTAATCACCAGGCGGATATAGCCGTTATCAACCGGCGCGGCAGCTATTACTTGGTTAATAGCGAGCTGCAATTCCTCAATCGAATAGGGAAAACTCAGGGCAATGGCGCGCGCGGATAAACTCAAACGCTGCAGGTGCGCCGCCAAGCGAAAAGCTTTGCGCTGATAAAAGCGAATCCCCTCGAACACGCCGTCACCGTAGAGCAAGCCGTGGTCAAACACCGAGATGCGCGCTTGGGCCGGGGGAACAAGCTGACCATTGAGCCAGCAGATTGCCTGATCAGTCACGGTACACCCCCTGAATGCGGGTTGTGGGCGATCGCTGAGCACCTGCACCTGCACCTGCACCTGAAATAACGGCATCAACCAAATAAAACTGTCCCACTGCATTCACTCCCGATGATTAATAAAGAGCCAGCAGTGTATTTTTGCAACCAATTTAGGTACAGTTTCAATTTATTTAAATTAATGCGGTACAGATTTAATTTTACTTAAAACTGTACCTATAAAAACCATCAGGCTCTGTATCCATACAGAGTTTGGACTTTGAGATTATTAAATTGTGGAAACCCGCTACCAAAACCTGGCCAATGAGCTGATTCGCTCGCTTAAGGAGGGCAAGATAAAGCCCGGCGAGCGTATGCCAGGGGTTCGCCAGCAGGCACAAAAACGCGGCTTAAGTATTGCCACTGTGCTGTCGGCCTATCGCCAGCTGGAAGACACTGGCTGGCTGGAGTCGCGCAGTCGCTCCGGCTACTACGTGCGCCAGCGCAAAACCCTGGACGTGCCACCACCGCGCATCCTGGTCACTAACATGCGCCCTGCCCTGGTCACCGGCCAGGACATGGTGCTGCAGCTGATTAAAGCGGCCAACAACCCCAACATCATCCAATTGGGTGCTGCGGTACCCGCGGCGGAATTTCTGCCTACCCGCGCCATAGAGCGGGCCCTGATCGGCGCGGCCCGTTTTAATCGCGAGCGCGCTGTTAATTACGAGTTTTCACCCGGCGCCCCGGAGCTTCGCCAACAGCTGGCCAAACGCATGGCCGAAGCTGGCAGCCATGTGCACCCGGATAACCTGGTGATTACCAATGGCTGCCAGGAGGCCATTACCCTCGCCCTGCGCGCAGTTACCCAGCCGGGCGATGTGGTTGCCATAGAATCACCCTCCTTTTATGGGTTATTACAGGTAATTGAATCCCTTGGATTGGAAGCGGTGGAAATTCCCGCAACGCCGCAAACCGGGTTGTCGCTGGAGGCGCTGGAGCTGGCCTTGAGTCGCTGGCCCATTAAAGCCTGTGTACTCATCCCCAGCTTTAGCAACCCGCTCGGCTGCTCCATGCCGCTGGAAAATCGTCAGCGTTTAGTCGCCATGGCCAAGGCAAAAAACCTGGTGATTATTGAGGATGATATTTACGGCGACCTGGCTTTTAACCATAAACGCGCGCCTTTGCTGCAGGGGCTGGCCCCAGACGCTGATGTGATCCTGTGCAGTTCAGTATCCAAAACGCTTTCACCGGGTTTGCGCCTGGGCTGGATTGCCCCTGGCAAATACCAGGAGAAGGTGGAATACATGAAATACGTGCTCAACCTGGCTACGCCTACCCTGGCGCAGCTGGCGGTGGCGAATCTAATGGAGAGCGGCGTTTACGAGCGCCATTTGCGCAAGGTGCGCGGTGAATACGCCCAGGCAGTGGCGCGCATGAGTGAAGCTGTGCTGCATTACTTTCCGGGGGGAACCAAAATCAGCCAACCCCAGGGTGGCTTTGTTATCTGGCTGGAGTTGCCGGGCGATATCGACAGTTTTGAGTTAGCCAAACGCTCGCTCGCCTTGGGCATTAGTATCGCCCCTGGGCCAATATTTTCTGCCAGCCAAAAATTTCGCTCGTTTATTCGCTTATCCTGCGCCTGCCGCTGGGAACCCAAGGTCGAACGAGCCCTGGCGACACTTGGCCAATTAATTCACAGCCAAGCGCGTTAATCAGCGGCTCAAAATATCTGGAACAAGCTCCATAAAAAAGCCGGCAAATTCGCCGGCTTTTTTGCACAACATTCCTAACAGGAAAATTAAAACTGCCAGGAGGCGGATACACCCGTTAGCTGTACATCCTGATACTTAAACAGCACCCGCTTTACGCCCAGGCCCAGGCTTAAATGTTGGTTGAGCATGTATTCCAGGCGCAAGCCTACCAACATATCCAGGTTATCATCGTAGTCGATTTTCACCGCTTCGTCGTTAGTGGTGATATCACCACCCCAGAGGTAAAAACCAAACTCGGTGGAGACCTTCCAGGATTCGGCCGGTTTAAACATCAAGCCCTGGGTCAGGGTTAAACCGCGCGCGGTAATCGGGTATTCGGCCTCCAGCGCTTTATTCAGCGCCGCAAAGTCAGTGTCGCCCGCGGCGGTAAAGTCGACTGTTACATCACCCAAATCCAGATAGCCAACCTCGGTATAAAACATTGGTGACCACTGCAAGCCATAGGCTAAACCATAGGCGGTACGACTGTTATCGTATTGGGTTATTTGAACATCAAAGCCTTTTAAACCGGCCTCCAGGTCGGATTGCTCCTGGCTGGTTTTGGCGGCATAGACATCCAGGCGCGTGTATTGCTGTACACCCGAGGTGTCGCTGCCGGCCTGGGCACCAAGGCCCAGGGCGGAGAGGATAACCGCAACCAGGGCCTTGCCCCAGCGGCGCGGTGTAACCAGCAGCGAGAGCAGTGCCAA
Source organism: uncultured Cellvibrio sp. (assembly GCA_966251115.1). Classification (GTDB taxonomy): domain Bacteria; phylum Pseudomonadota; class Gammaproteobacteria; order Pseudomonadales; family Cellvibrionaceae; genus Cellvibrio. Next base: position 391 of record CBINKF010000309.1, on the reverse strand, counting down.
CATCCACAGCCCCATGGCACCACTGCCTTTGGTTTTTACATGATGATCCACCGGTGGTGGTGGCGGTTCTACGGGAATAGCCGCACTCACCGCACCTGGGTCTGCTACTGCAGCATTGACCAAACCGTCGGCGTCGTTGGGGCCGCCATCTTCAACTGCTAATTGCACGCACAAATCTCCTTCATTTAATCCCGGCTGCCAATCGCTGCTGCCAGGTGGTGGACAATAACCCGCATCGCCCGATGCCGAGAAGAGTTGGTTATCCGCGTCTTCGACAAAGGTCACCCAGCGCCCTTTTTGGAACTTGCGATAAACCGCATTGGCTGGTATGGCCGCCTGTTGTGGCACAACCACGCGCACGGTCTGACCGGCTGTTGGCAGGTCCTGAATC
>CBINKF010000308.1:0-4563 GCA_966251115.1 uncultured Cellvibrio sp. | reverse complement strand
GATATTCCGGTCTCCGCCCCTAGCCTGACTCCATTTAAATGCGCGCGAACACTATCAAAATCGGCAAATGAATTCAATTTTGTCGCACAAATAACGAGTATTGACTTCACGTAAACAAGCCTGATCCCTAAAGTGAATAGATGTCGATTTATGCGCCCTTGGGGTTGATGGTTCCTATGATGGTATTGGGCGATTCGTCCGGGAATAGTGCCGCCAGCAAATAGAGCCGAGCAAAGCTGCTGTAGATAAGGTAAAGCACGATAAGCAACGCGATATGAATGCACGTTTTGCAGCGATGCTAGCCATTAGTTGTTTGATGCAGAATTCTGAGAATTATTATCCAAAGCTCTGCAGCATACTCAGCATTTAGTTCTGCCTCACACCTTAATCCTTCTTAAATCAGCACTCCCCTGGAGCGCCAAGCTCTACTTATCCAACAACTCTGATACTGATACAAAACCAATGGCCTCGAATCGTTTATAGTAATTCGTAGATCTAACATATTGGCCCGAGGATCTTGTAAACCAGTGACCTTTAAATATGGTAAGGCAAAGTTAATTCCGGCGATATTTAATTATCCAATCTTGTACCCTACTCATTAACATCATTCATTCAAGCATTACATAATTTTCAAAAGAGTTGAAAGATAAACAAAAGGCCTGGGACGCTAAGAGTACAAGCCCTTTAATCATATTGATTCACACAAAGGCTCGGTTTGGAGCCCTTGCCTGTACGACAATTAGATTTCGCAGGACAGCCGACCACCTTACCCCAACAAACGTTGGAGTAAGTGGGAGTTAAGGATTAAGCGTAACCACCAATAAGTAACCTTCAAATCGATTGGGCTCGGTGGAGTACCACTCTTTTAACTCCATTGGCCAGCGCTTGCCGCAACGGGTGGATAAATCGAAGAAGGGACCACGACCTGGATCTGCCAGGACTAATTTTTTAACGCCTGCCTGGGCGGCACGTTTGAGCATGGCAAACCACTCTTCGCAGAGCTCATCCCAAAAGCAAATATCACCGCCGACAATTACGTCAAAATCGGCCAGGTCCTTTTTGCGTAAGCTCGCCATGGCCCCCTTGCGAGTGGCAACATTCACCTGGTTTAAATCTGCCTGAGCTTCCAAAAAAGCAAACACATCTTCGTCAACATCCAGTCCCGTCACCTTGGCGCCCTTGCTGGCAAGGTAAATAGCCGTTGGGCCCCAACCACAACCGACGTCCAACACGCGAGCGTTCTTTTTTAGGGGTTGATGGAGAAAATAATCCATCAACAGATAACTGGAATCCCAGTGGCGATCGCCATGAGCGCTGGGGGACAATTGCTTTTTGAGTTGTTTGATGGGGCGACTGGACTCCTTATAGAGCCAGATGCCGTAACAGGGATAGGTTTGTTTAACCGGGTATTCTAATAATTCTGGCACAGGACAATCTCGCAGCTGGTGTCGCTTGAGCTGGTACATTTAACCTTGCGCAAACAACAGATGGAAAACTTTGATCCTACTCCAGGGAGAATACATTTTTATGTCACCCGATCACAAGTGCCCAATATTTTGAAATTTGAATTTTGCTAGTTGGAGATTATTGACAGCACCTAAAATCGGCGTATTATCGCGCCCTTCAACGGGAGCCACTGATAGGTTTCACGTTTTTACCGCAGACAACCTGCATAAATACACCCAGGCAAATTAACAGGAGTACTCACTATGTTTTATCTGGTGAATAAATTCGCATAACACCTTTTGAGTACTCGACTCGGAAGGTTTAGTAACGACCTTCCGAGTCAGGCAAAGCCCTGATCGGGAAACTGATCAGGGCTTTTTTGTTTTTGGGCTGATAAAACACCCGGCAATTCCTGAAATTTTTCGGAAGGTTCTTTTAATTGGAGCAAATCCTACAAAGATCTGCCCCCAGGGATTCTATTGGAAAAATTTTATGCCTGTAAAAATAGAACTAAACAAAAACGCCAGTAATGGCCACAAGCCGGTAAAGATCTATACGGATGAAATCGAAAACCAGGCACTTACACAACTCAAGCAGATAGCGGCGCTGCCCATTGTTCACTCACATGTGGCAGCTATGCCCGATGTGCACTTGGGAGTAGGTGCAACTGTGGGTTCGGTGATCCCCACGCTCAAAGCCATTATTCCCGCCGCCGTGGGAGTGGATATAGGTTGCGGTATGAGCGCGGTGCGACTCTCGATTAAATCGGCACAGCTGCCAGACAGCTTAGCAGAGATGCGCTCCGCCATTGAACGCGCTGTACCTGTGGGTTTGGCTGCGCACAAGACGATAAATGTGCGTACCAGTGCCTGCAAAAAGCTGGCACCAGGCGTGGACTGGTTGTATGAGAAACACCCCGACGTAATGCGTCAACTTAAACAGCCACACACACTTTGGACGAAACAACTGGCCACCTTGGGAAGCGGCAATCACTTTATCGAAATCTGTATCGATGAAAACAAGGATGTGTGGGTGATGCTCCACTCTGGCAGCCGCGGCATTGGCAACGCCATTGGCCAGTATTTTATTCGACTGGCAAAAAAGGATATGGGCAAACATATTCATAATTTGCCCGATAAGGATCTGGCTTACTTTACCGAAGGCAGTGATCACTTTGCCGATTACGTTGCCGCCGTGAGTTGGGCGCAGGAATACGCGCGCGTAAATCGCGAGGAGATGATGGGCTTGGTTTTGCGCGCTATAGCGCCCTACCTGCCCCCCTTCCACGCCGATCGCCAGGCGATTAACTGTCACCACAATTATGTAAGCCGCGAGCGCCATTTTGGTGAAGAGGTGTTTGTCACGCGCAAAGGCGCAATACGAGCCGGTGCAGATGAACTGGGAATTATTCCCGGTAGTATGGGCACCCGCTCCTACATAGTGCGCGGCAAAGGCAATGCGGATTCCTTCTGCTCTTGCTCGCACGGTGCCGGGCGCCGCATGAGCCGCACTGAAGCGCGCAAGAGTTTCAGGCGCGAGGATTTGCTGGAGCAAACGCGCGGCGTGGAGTGCCGCAAGGATCTGGCAGTCATTGATGAAATCCCGGCAGCTTACAAGGATATCGACAAAGTAATGGAGCAGCAGTCGGACTTGGTGGAAATTGTACACACCCTTAAACAGGTACTTTGTATCAAAGGTTAACAACAGGAGCTCACGCGATGAAAACACCCGACACCCAGGATGGGAATAAACCCAATCCGGGGCGCAAACAGCAAAGACGCAACGGCCACGCCTTCCACCCGATTATGAGTAAGGGCGGCGCGCACGAAAAATCCAACAAAGCCAAACGCAAAGCGGCCAGGCAACAAACGAACCTTCAGGTTCGCGAGTGGCCTGGCCGCTCTGTTTTTACCCATCCTCAAAGCATAAAAAAGGCCGCTTGAGCAACCCAAGCAGCCAGTTTAGCCCGGCAAGATTTCAGCAGCGACGGCGCGCCAGCAGAATCGTAGCCAACCCTAAAAACAGGAGTACCAATTGATTGGCTTCAGGCACCCTGATTTCGGGGACGCCAGTGCCAAATAAAAACAGATTTGAAAGGCCACCACCTTTGCCGTCCACGCGATGGTAGGAAAAGTATCCCGAAGTTTCCCCCGGCGTAATGATCCACGCAAAGGCATCGGGGTTACCGCCACCCTCACCGACGTGCATAGTAATAACAGCAGTGGAATACAGGGTCCAAAATGAGGAATCTATAAACCAGTTACCATCCACATCTGTACCCCATCCGTTGGAGGTTACCGAAAACAGGTCATTTGACCCGGCTCCTGTTAGCTCGCCCTCTTTTACCCAGGTGTAATTAACACTAAACAAGGTGTTGAGGTCAGCCGAGGTGTTCAGATTGATAGAATTTGCCGTATTGCACTCGACCGCATCACTTAAGATAGCCACCCGCTGATCACTGGGTTCGCATTGTATTTCACCCGCGCTTGAGTAACTGCACCAACAACTAAAAGCTGCCAGCAATAACCCGGATCTCCATAATTTGCTCATGTTGCTCTCCCCAAAGATGACAATGAAGCAATTAGTAGAGAGCAAATTTGACGCCAACCCTGGCATCGAATTTAACCTGTTGAATTAGCGAATATTTTATTTTTCTACAATTGGCGATTAACTTTTTCTGGAATATTTTTCGACAGCATCACTCACTCAAAACCCCGGGCTCTATTGCCACCAAGCCATCAATTCCGGCTGTTTTTTTTGCCTCGCCCTGCACCAGTACATTGATTTGCCGCTGTCTTTCGCCTTTAGGTAAACCTATTAATATTTCGCCAGGTTCTGACAGTGTTTTTTTGCCTATTAATTTGCCATCCAGCCATATTTCGGCGCGACCGCTAATGCGACGAAAACGAATATGCGCTCTGCCGTCGGCAAGATCTTTACGCGGTGTAAAACTGGTGCCACAACCCTGCACTTTGGTCCGCAGGTGTCGAAGATTTTTGCGTGCTCTCGACTGGGTTGGGTTGGATTGCACAAGCTGCTAGGGCCTGTTAACACTACTTGGGTTATCGCTGCTGGAGGTCATTTTTACTTTCAGCAAGACGGAGGAAGCGATGTGTA
>CBINKF010000307.1:0-4583 GCA_966251115.1 uncultured Cellvibrio sp. | reverse complement strand
GTGCATCCCGAGGCGGTGGAGCTTTTTGAGCGCTGTTTGAGGGGCCTGCATGAGTCTGATCCGCACCTGATGTATGGCCTGGCTGGGACGCTTGTTGAGAAGATTCTCACCAGGGCCAGGCACGCCGGTAGTCATTATCGCGATATACACGCCGCCTGGATAAAAGCTGCGCGTGAGTTGGCGCCAAGATAAGCGCGATACCGGCGGTGGTCAGTTGCCCGGTAAAAACAATCCTTTACTTGATCACTGGACCCGCCTATAGTGTCTGCGCTGGCAACACCGCAGCCTTATTTAAGTAAAGTTACATCGTAGTACTAGCAGTTCTCCTTCACCCCCCGAACGCTTCGGGTCGTGCTGGACCAGTAGCACCTCGTATTGCTTGCCTAAGTAACATAGCCACGTCAGCAATTTATTCATTTTTATATTTATCGAGGTTTCTATGTCCAGAAGCACTGGCACCGTTAAGTGGTTCAACGAATCTAAAGGTTTTGGCTTTATCGCTGCTGAATCAGGCCAAGACGTATTTGTACACTACAGCGCCATCACCGGTTCAGGTTTCAAAACCCTGGCTGAAGGCCAAAGAGTAGAGTTTGACATCAAGTCTGGCCAAAAAGGCCCGCAAGCTGAAAACGTAATTGGCCTGTAATTAGCCAAAAACGTTCGCTAGCGAACTCCGAAAAAGCCGCCCGGGCAACCTGGCGGCTTTTTTTTATGTTTTTTTAGCCAACTGTCAACCGAATTGCTGCAGCCCCGTTAAACCTTTCAAGCGCGCCCAACTGTCCTTTAACGACACCCGATTCTCGTTTTAATTGGATGTCTCTTTTAACTGAGTGCCTCTTTTAAACTGCACTTGCAATCGGAGCTAAAAAAATGAACAAGATTCTTATCGCCACGGCCTTGGTGTGTTCTCTGGGTGCATCCTCAGCCTTCGCCAAACACCATTCGGGTACGGTTGATAAAACCCGCCAGACGCCCAACGGCACCTACACCCGTCACACTGAGCAGACCGCCACCGCCAACGGCTTTAATCGCACCAGCACGGCAACTCGCCCGGACGGCAAAACAGCCACGCGCAACCTCAGTGTGGAGAACAATAAAGACACTGGGACTCGCACCAAAACAATTAGCGGTACCAATTTCAATGGTGGCAGCTACTCCGGTCAAAAGGTGACTCAAAAAACCGATTCCGGATATACCCGCGACGCCAGCTTTACCAACGCCCAGGGCAAAACGGCCAGTCGCCATGTGGAGGCTACGCTGGACAAGGATGCGGGCACAGTTACCAAAAACATCACCGCTACCCATCCCAATGGTGAAACCACGACAACCACTGTGGTAAAAACTCGCACTGACAAACAACCCTAAGAGTTTTACTAACGCATGTCGGCAAAGGTGATTCGGTGGTCGGAAAAAGCTCAGGTGCGGTCGCCAGATCCGTTGGAGCGGTTTCTTGCCGGGGTAGAGCAGCGCGCCTATCGCAGTGCGCTGCTCACCACACGCAAAGCTGCTGACGCACTGGATTTAGTGCAGGATGCCATGTTGCAGTTAGTGCAGCACTACAGCGACAGGGAAGAGGCGGCCTGGCCCTTGTTATTTAATCGTATTTTGCACAACAAATTGATGGATTGGCATAGGCACCAGGCGCGGGAGCGCCGCTGGTTTTGGCAATCCCCCATGGTTGCAGATGATGAGGCGCAAGAGGACCCGCTGCTAAACCTGGTGGATGAGCAAAGTGAAAATCCCGCCGAGTTAGTCGCTCGCGCTGGTGATATTCAGCGAGTATTAACGGCGCTGGAAATCATGCCCATTCGCCAGCGCCAGGCATTTTTACTGCGCGCCTGGGAGGGCCTGGACGTAGCCGAAACGGCGGCAACTATGGAATGCAGTGAAGGCAGTGTAAAAACTCATTATTTTCGCGCACTGCAATTTTTACGCGGCGCGCTTACAAGCCCTTAGTTTGCAACTCTTTAACCGGTGAATAGCCTTGAGTGATAAACCCGAACAACAACCCGATTGGGTTGAGCGAATTAGCCAGAGCCTGGACCACAGTCTGGAGCAATTGGATCAGCCGCTGCGCAACCAATTGGCCTGGCGCCGCAGTCAAGTGCTTAACAGTGCGCGGCGTTATCGCCTGCTAAAACGCAGCGCTTGGGTGGGTGTTGCCGTGGCGGCCTGCTTTGCCGTTGTGGTTGTGGGGCCAGTGTTTAAGCACAGCTCGCCAGTCCAGGATGACCTGGCACTGATGCAGGATTTGGATTTATTGGAAAACCTTGAATTGCTCGAAGCCATGGGGGATGACCTTCATGGTGTTTAAGCGGCTGTTATTTTCCAGTGCCTTGTTAATTGCTCCCTTTTTAATCGCTCCCTGGGCACTGGCTGATGACCAGGCGCTTAACGCCGAGTTTTTACAATACCTGGTTGAATTTAGTGATGACCAGGGCAATACCCTGGACCCGGAGTTAATTGCCATAGCTGAGGACCAACGCAATGCCGCCAAGGATTCTGACAGTGCCGCTACCTCAGTCGCCAGCACCTCAGATTTCAATGCTTCAGCTGCCAGCACCTCAATCGCCCGCACTGAACCTCCGCCTGCAACCCCTGCCACCACAGGCAATGCTTTTTCACAAGGGGAATGACTATGACGTTATTTGTTAAACCCATATTGCTATGCTGGTTACTTATCGCCAGCGCCTTGGTTTTTGCCGATGACACTTGGGAGCAGCTGTCGCCGCAACAGCAGCAAACCCTTGTGTCCTTAAAGAGCCAATGGCAAAACCTGAGCCCGCAGGAGCGCGAGACTTTTATTAAAGTTTCCGCGCGCTTTCAGCAGCTAACGCCCGAGCAGCAGGGGCGCCTGATGAAAAAATTCAAGCGCTGGCAACAGCTGCCCCCTGAGCGCAAAGCGGAACTGCGCGAGCGCTTTAAAAAATATCAAAAGCTTTCACCCGATGAAAAAGCCGAATTGCGCGATCGCCTGGCTGCTTTTCAGCAGTTGTCGGAAGAGGAGCGTGAACAGCTGCGCGATAAATGGGAATCCCTAACCCCTGAGCAACGCGAAAAATTGCGCGAGCGCTTTCGCAAAATGACACCTGAGCAGAGGCGTGAAGCGCGCGAGCGCTTTATGCGTTTACGACGCAACCGTTAATTGCTCAATCATGCTTAAGGATTAAAAGGTAAACATGATAAATAAAAAAATATTGTTGGCTGCTTGGGGCTTGTCACTGCTGGCCACTAACCTGGTTGTAGCGGAAAAGCAATCACCATTGGGGCGTTGATGTTTCCGTTTCAGGCGCACATCAAGCCTACTCCAGTGGCACGGCGGATTTTTACAGCCTGGATATTGCGCCCTACTGGAATCTGGGCAATTGGTCGATTGTTGCTGACCTGCCGTGGCAGTCTATTGACGGCAATTATTTCCGCAATGGTCGCTTCCCGCGCTTGGCCAATTTGTGCGAGCGGTTGAACACCTATTCGGACGCGCGCATTCAGCGTTTGGTTGCGCGAGGTCGCATAACCGTGCAACAGCTGGAAACCTGTAACCAGCTAGCGGAATTAAACAGGCTGGCGAATGAAAGTCGCTCGGGTGTGGGCGATGCCTCGCTCTCCGCCAACTATCAGTTTGACCTGAATACCGACAGAAGTTGGTGGGCGGGCGCGGGGCTGAGCTACAGTCTGGATACCGGCGATTACAACCAATCCTTGGGCAGTGGCACCCGCGACCTAAGCCTGCAGGCCTCACTTGGCACTACCCAGGGCCGCTGGAATGTGCATTGGCTGTTGGGCTACACCCATCAACAGTCGATAGACTCAACCGAGGAGTTACAAAATTACGCGCAGGCCGCTGTGGATGTTGCCTATGACCTGACAGATAGCCTGAGCCTGGGGGCAAACTATCAGTTTGAGCAATCGGCCATCAAAGACGACACCAACTTGAAAATGTGGCAAGCCTACGCCGATTGGCGTTTGAATGACGCTTGGCTGCTACACGCCTACTGGAGCCAGTATACCCAGCAGGAAGGCTTCCCCGATTCAGAATTTGGCGCAAGCCTGGGGTACAGTTTTTAATATCGGCGTTTGTAACGTTAACCTACCCAATACGTCCTCAGCCTATAGTCTTTGTTATTAATCCGGCGATGAATATTGTCGGATTAATAGTGCGGCACAGGGATGTGCCGCCGTCAGCTGAAGGCTGGCGCTAGCCCTGGAAAATCAAGCAGATTTACGCATCTGCGCCAGATTTTCCAGGGCGCCGATCAAATATGTCAGGACGATATATTTGATCGCCAGGTTAATAGTTGGCCTTTTGTGGTGGTTTAGATATGTGGCGCTTGAGTATTGCAGGGTTAATCTGGCTGGCGAGTTGGTCTATGGCAGAAGCAAATGGTGAGCAGGGCGAATCCAGATTTGTGGCAGAAAGCGGCGTGGACCAGGTTCAATTACTGGAACTCTACAGCTCCGAAGGCTGCAGCAGTTGCCCGCCTGCGGATGCGTTTATCGCCCGGTTTAAATCTTCACCAAACTTGTGGCGGCAGTGGGTGCCAGTGGTATTTCATGTGGACTACTGGGATTACCTGGGGTGGAAA
>CBINKF010000306.1:0-4594 GCA_966251115.1 uncultured Cellvibrio sp. | reverse complement strand
GGTTGACGAAGAGCTTGTCGCACAGCCGCTGGGCAAAGCGCTCGGCGTGGCTGTGGTCATAGCCGTAGCTTTTATCCACCCGCGCCAGTAGTGCCGGGTCGCGCCACAGCGCCTGGCCATCGGTGCGCCAGAAGCAGCCCAGCGCCCAGCGCGGTACTTCTTCGCCCGGATACCACTTGCCCTGGCCATAGTGGAGCAGGCCGTTGGGGGCGAAGGTGCTGCGCATGCGCAGCAGCAGATCCTTGGCCAGGCGCAGCTTGTCGGCGCCCAGGGCGCCGGTATTCCACTGCTCGGATTCCATATCGTCGATGGAGACAAAGGTGGGTTCACCGCCGGTGGTCAGGCGCACATCCTGAGTGGCGAGTTCTTCGTCCACCTTGTAGCCCAGGGCGTTGATGGTAGCCCACTGCTCCTCGGTGTAGGGCTTGGTCACACGCGGGTCTTCGAGGACGCGGAACACCTCGTTGGTGTAGCTGAAGTCCACCTCGCACTTGCTGGTGGCGCCGGTAATGGGCGCAGCGGAAATGGGGTCCGGGGTGCAGGCGAGGGGAATATGACCCTCGGTGGCGAGCAGGCCGGAGGTGGGGTCCAGGCCCACCCAGCCGGCGCCGGGAATATAGATTTCAGTCCAGGCGTGCAGGTCGGTAAAGTCGGCTTCGGGGCCGCTCGGGCCGTCCAGGGCTTTTATATCGGCGGTGAGTTGTACCAGATAGCCGGACACAAAGCGCGCGGCATAGCCCAAATGGCGGAACAGCTGCACCAGCAGCCAGGCGCTGTCGCGGCAGGAGCCCTTGGCCAGGCCCAGGGTCTCCTCACAGGTTTGGATACCCGGCTCCAGGCGAATGCCATAGCCGATCATCTGCTGCAGCTGCTGGTTGATATTCACCATAAAGTCGTTGACCTGCCAGGGTTTATCGCTCACTTGGCGATGGCGGATTTCACCGCGCACCTGTTCCACCAGCTTCATCAGCAAAGGCCCGGATTCGGTCACTTCCAGATAGGGTTCCAGCTCGCGTTTGAGTTGCCCCTGGTAGTCAAAGGGTATTGTCTCGGCGTAGTCCTCCACAAAAAAGTCGAAGGGGTTGATGGAGGTCATCTCCGCGATCAGTTCCACTTCAATACTTAGGTGTTCGGCTTGGTCGGGGAACACCAGGCGCGCCTGGTAGTTGCCGAAAGGGTCCTGCTGCCAGTTGATAAAGTGCCCTTCGGGTTCAATTTTGAGCGAATAGGCGTGAATTTTGGTGCGCGAATGGGGCGCTGGGCGCAGGCGCAATACATGGGGAAAGAGGGTGGTTAGCCGGTCAAATTGGTAGCGGGTTTTATGGTGAATGGCAACGCGGATAGCCATAGCGGATTCCTTGTGGTAACTCGACTTTCAATAGAACAAGCAGTCAGTGGAAAATGCAGTAACACGTGAGCCAATTTGGTGCGTTGGGCGCAGTTGCCGTTAGCTAACAGGGCGATCCATTATCACCCAAAGCTATGCCAATGCCATGACAGACTTGCGCGCGGTGCAAAATAGGGTGCCGCAAATTGCTCTGCGAGATTTCAGGCAATAAATGCACCAGTGTAGATGGGATATGTAGCTATGCAGCGCCACCAACCGGGCGGCGCTGCTATCTAGGGTTGTGCGGGAAAATTGGGGGTTAGGGGGTTAAGCTGGTATGCCCACCGGCGACAACTGCAAAAAAGCTTCAACGATCAAGCGATCCCAGGCGCGGGCCAGTTCGCGCAGGTATTCGTTATCGGCATCGTAACTGGCGTGCAGCAGGTTGTAGCTGTCGCTGGCGTAGGTCGTCAGTTCAATGGGCGGGCCAACGGTCAGATTGGAGCGCATGGTCGAATCCATGGATACCAGCGCACAGAGCGCGGCGGTATCCAGGCCGGTTTCAGGCTTGAGGATACGATCGAGAATCGGCTTGCCGTATTTGCTCTCGCCTATCTGCAAGTAGGGGGTGTGCTCAGAGGTGGTGATATGGTTGCCCTGGGGATAGATCAGGGTTACGCCAGGCGCTTCGCTGCCAATTTGCCCACCCAGTAAAAAACTGGCTTCAAAACTGACATTGGGGTTGCCGCTGGCGTATTTCTCCTGCAGCTGGTGGCTGATTTCGACCACATAGTCTGCCGAGTCATTCAGGTTTTCGACCGTCGCCAGGCTGGGTGTCAGGCCCTCTTTGATATCTTTGCGCAGGCGCGCCACAACCGCCTGGGTAGTGGCCAGGTTGCCGGCTGACATAAGCACCAGCTTGCGCTGGGCGTCTATGTCAAAGCTAAAGGTTTTGCCATAGGTGCTGACTTGATCCACACCGGCATTGGTGCGGGAATCGGAGCAGAACACCAGGCCGGCGTCCACTTTGATGGCAACGCAATAAGTCATGGGAAAGCTACCAGGCGAAGAGGGCGCATCCGGCGACCCAAATAAAAAGGGCGCCTAGGTTAAAAGGCGATCAGGCGCGCGTCAAGGCTAAATGGGAGCTAATTTAAGCGCCAATTCAGGCGAAAACAGGCGAAAAATAGTTGCCTAAATCGCCTTTCAAACTTGTGTGCTGATTTCTGGTTGTTTAACGAAAAACACGGTATAAAGCGCAGTGCCGTTTGCACTCTGGCTGCTGCTTGGGGCGCCTTTTGAGGCAAGGTTGCGGCGGATTATCTAACACAAGCAACAAGGATATTTATGAAAAAAATCATTATTGGTGTGGCGGGTGCGGCTGTCGCTTATAGCGCAGTCAGTTGGTATGTAGGTTTCGCTGGCGAAAAGCAGTTTCGCGCACAAATCGAATTGGCGAAGGCCCATGTTGAAAATTCGGGAATGAGTTATGAGCTGGTCAGCTATCAGCGCGGGCTATTTTCCAGCCATTTTGAGCTCAAGATCAAACCCCTGCAGGTAATGCCGCCGTTTGACAAATTGGAAGTGCTCGCTGAGGGCACTAATTATCATGGTCCCATCCTGTGGCATGGCGGTTTGGGCCTGGGCTTATTTGATGAGCTGCTCAAGCCACAGCTAAAGCTGGGTGACGAAGAGGCCGAGAAAAAACTGCATCAGGCGGTGGGCGATAGCCTGGGCGTAATCAGCATGCGTGCACACTTTAACAAAACCTATGACGCCAGCTGGGACTTTCAGCCCATCAATATTAATGAGGACGGCGCGCAATTTGCCATGGCCGCGTCCAGCATGAAATTTACTGGCCGCCTCGACAGCCTGGATTGCAAAGGTACTCTGGCCCTGGGGGCTATTGATGTGACCAGTGCCGATAAGAGCCAGGCCCATATAGATTCGCTGGCGGGTAACCTGGATTTTAAAATGCTCGAACCGGGCATTTATATTGGCAATTATGACCTGGGGATTGAGCAAGCCAAATTTACCAACGCCATGGGCGTTGCAGTCAACCTCAATAAATTGGGTTTAAATCTCGCACAGACGGTAAACGACAATGCGCTGGATACCAGCGTCAAACTCAGCCTGGGTAAGGTTTCCGGTCCAATGGAAATTACCAACGGCTACTACGAGGTCAAGGTTAACAAGGTGAGCCTGGATGCGGTGCGCAGTTGGAGTAAGGCTTACCGCGATGCCATGGCATCCGTCACCGTCGGATCCGACCCCATGGCGGCTCAGCTGGCAATGATGGGGGTGTTTGGCAGTGAATTGCCCAAGTTTTTGCAAAAGGGTTTGAACCTGCACATCAACCTGGGGGCCGAGTTTATGGGCGGCAAACCCAATGCCCATTGGGAAGTTAATTATGTTGGCCCGGTGGATGGCAAGACTCTGGCGGATTTAACCAATACCCAGGAGTATCTGGCACTGGCTGACAGTGACCTCCTGGTGCAGGCACCGGCCATGCTGCTTGGGGCGCTGCCTATGGACCAGTATGTTGGCAGCTATGTAACTCAGGAGGGCGATGACTATGTGCTTAAGGCCAGCCTGCACAATGGCGCACTCAAGGTCGGCACAGTGGATATTCCGCAGGAGCAATTGTTGGCCATGGCTGGCGCCTTCGTGACTGGCTTTCAGAATTCAATTGCCGCCCGCAGTGCACCGGCAGCGGAGGATACAGCTACAGATGCCAGTGATGCGCAAGACTATGAAGCGGAAGAGGGTTATGAAGACGAAGGTGGTGAAGAGTCTTCCCAAGATGAAGAGCAGGATGAAAATCAAGACAACGAACAATAAGTTGGATTGAGCCCTTAACAAAAAGCCCCGGAAATCCGGGGCTTTTTGTTTTAAGCGAAAATTTAATTAAGCTTGTTGAGGTGTACATCCATTTGCGGGAAGGGAATGCTGATGCCCTGCGCATCGAACGCGGCTTTAATATTTTCGGTCAGGGCAAATTTTACCGCCCAATAGTCGTCGGCCTTAACCCAGGGGCGCACATAAAAATTGACACTGCTCGCGCCCAATTCACCTACGGCAATCAGCGTTTCCGGATCTTTTAATACGCGTTCATCGGCGGCAACGACCTGCGCAATAATATCGCGCGCTTTTTTCATGTCATCGCCATAGCCAATACCAAAAATCATATCGAGACGACGGGTGCCCATGGATGAGTAGTTGATAATGTTGCCGCCGTAAATGGCGCCGTTGGGAATAATGACCTGC
>CBINKF010000305.1:0-4617 GCA_966251115.1 uncultured Cellvibrio sp. | reverse complement strand
TAACCAAACCACGTTCCTTGCGCCTTGATTGGTGCTTTTTTAGGGGCAACATCGATAATTCAAGTAGTGTTAACAGGCCCTAAAACAACTGCTTTAAAAAACCCCCTGAGCAACGGGGCTTTTTTAGCGATCAATCAACCAGCTCCCAGAGCCTTAACTTGCAAAGCTGCCCTAGCTTGCAAAGCTGCTAACTTGCAAAGCTGGTAGTAACCGGGATGCTTTCGAGCAGTGAAGGCACGTCAAAACTGGTCGCGCGCGATTTAATGCGCGCATAGTTTTCCGCAACCGCTATAGCCGCACAGTTAATAATATCCAGGTTGCCAGCATACCTTGGCAGGTAATCACCCAAGCCTTCCACCTGAATTTCCACCTGCACGCTGTTGCCATTAAACTCTGGGCCGGCAATCAACCTATAACCGGGAACATAGGCTTGCACACGGCTAAACATCATATCCAATTGTGAAGCCAGGCCAGCAACTGGCGCCGGATCAAATTCCGCGATAATGGTGGTGCGCATTGGCGTTTCCAGGTTGACAGTATCTACAATCAGGTCCACCTCATAATCAATATCGCCAGTGTACTTGCGCAAGCCAGCTTTGGTATTGCGATAGTATTCGTTGATATTCGCCAGTGTACCCGGACCAATAGAGTTGGCCGACACAACGGATTTAACGCTCATGCGTTTAACACCGGGAATAGTTTTGTAGAGAATGTGCGCAACAGGAATCGAAGATTGTCCGCCACAGGAGATCATGCTGATGTTGCGATTCGCACTCACCTCCTCCATACCCAGGGCGGGTACGCAGCACTCGCCAATTTGCGAAGGGGTCATATCAACCGCAAAAATACCCAGCTTATCGAACACTTGCGCATGTTCGAGATGGCAGGCGGCACTTGTTGCATCAAAGACTATATCGCATTTGTAACGCGACTCGTAAAACGCCTCTATGCCCTTGTCTGACAAAGGCACACCCAGGCGGGCCGCATAGCGCATACCCTCCGAGTCGAGATTGCGACCAGTAAAGAGCACGCAGTCCAGCCAATCTGAACGCATTACCTTTACCAACAGGTCGGTACCAATTTTACCCGTACCTATAATCGCAACTTTTAAGCGGGGTTGTTGTTTCACTCCCTGTGGTTTTTTATTGGAAGCTCGCGCATTGACACCTAGCAATTGTTTAATGAACTGCATAATTTAATTCCTTAAAAATTATTTCATCAGCTGGTCAAATTTATAGCGGCTATAAATTCCAATTTAAGATTTCACATACCCCAAACGGTGGAAATCTCCAGTCTCAAAATTCGAGAACTACTTCTCATAAACATTTGAAGTTATATTAATTTTTTTGCAAAAAATAGTTATTTGCCTAACAACCTGTTTTTCCTCCATGCCTTTGTCGCAAAAGTTTTCCAACTGGCACGTCAATAAAAACATTGAGCACCTAAATGTTAAAAAATACGCCAAGCACACAGCAATTAGCTGAATTATCATTTTTATTAGTAGCGTGCTTACAGAAAGAAAAGATATTTCTTGCGCCAAAATCAATTAACCAAAAATAAAAAATAGATTTTCCATTAAAAAGATTTGAGAAGTTTCCCGCCAAAACGACATAATCGATGCCTCTGTCGCAGTTTTACCCCAGAAGCGCTTTGGGGTTGCTACTGCTAGAGTAAGCCAATAGTGAAAAAAGGTACTTTGATCTGTTGTAGCGATTAAAGTGGAGACTGTGGTTTTTTCGGCCTTGTCAGCCGCATTACATCTATGCCGCATTGCATCGAGCGCATTGCATCAAGAAAGGAGCAACAAGTGGTCAAACAGCCAAAAGATTATTTTGAGGCCATGTATGGGATTAACGCCCCCTGGTCTATACAGGATGTTGCCATTGATGAAAAAAATAAGATTATCCAGCTGGAACTAAACTACTCCACGGAAAAATCACGCTTTTCATTTCTATCCAAAAACAGCGAAAGCGAGACCAACAATCTGATTGAAGACGGCACAACACGCCGCTGGGTACACGGAACCCTGGGGCAGTACAACTGTTATATTTCCTCGCGCCTGTTTGACAAGCAACATGGTGGTGCGGGCATTAGTCGCGGCGCCCTCTTGCAGCCCAACTTTTTAGGTGATGCCAGTCGCAGCTACACCCACCAAATGCGCCAGCAAGTGGCATTGGCTTACACTCGCGGCTTGAGCTCAGAGGCAATTGCGAACATATTCCATGTGGATGTCTCGTTAATTGAAGAGATACTGACCGACGTGGAAAAAACACCCGAGGCCTACCGCACCGCATGCTGCCTGCCGACGGAAGCCGATCCGGTGTGGGGCAAAATTATCACCGACAAGTTTCACTTAAAAACCCAACTGTTTTCGCTAAAACTGCTGCTCTCCAAACTTAAACTTCTGGTGTTGGAAAAAGATGGAGAAGCCAAGCTGCCCGACGCTGTCAATGAGCTGCGCAAATTTTTTATTGCCCATAGCAACGCACTGGAGACCGAGTTTAATCAAATATGTGCCATGGCTCCGCGTAAAAAGGCGGCGGAGGAATCCCGCACTGCAGCAAAACTGGTACTGCCCGCACTGAAAAACAGCATCTGGTTAAAGTTGATTACCGGCAAAGTGGACCTAGGCTCCAAAAACATGCCACTCAACCTGTTCCTGGTGAGATTGCGCCACGCCTTCCAGCACACCACAGACAATACCCAGCGCTTGAATAGCCTGAATTCGCTGCGTGAATTCTTCAGAAAGAACGCGCGCCAACTTAAGGCGGAGTTGGTTCTTATCAATAAATTGATGAACGCACCTGAGGAAAACCAGTTTACCCTGCCCAACGAATCTCACGATATCTGGAAGCGCATCCTCAAGGATGATAACTTTATTCCCAGTACCCATATGCCCTACAAGTTGCTGCTGTCCAACCTGCGGTCACAACTTCTGATGAACCCGGATCCGGTAGTGGAACTAAATGCGGCACGTAAAATCCGAGACTTTATCAATCACAACCAGCGGGTAATGCAGCAGGAAATGCGTTTACTATTGCGCAACTCCTATGCGAACTAAGCCAATGCCAACTCTGGCCAAAGCCCCATTATCAACCACGAACCAGCCTACTAGGTAAGGAGATTTTTGCATGGCACTCGACGCCGACATCAGTATCAGCAGCGCGCTGGTAACGCGAGACGAACTCATCGCCAAAATTAATAAAGGTGAATACCTGGTGATAGCCGCCGACGAGGACGTCCTGGCAGATCTGCCATCTGGCAACTGGATTGCCGGTACTATTCCCTACTTTATGACCGCCGCGGGCGGCAAGGTGGATCGCAGCAGTATTTTTGTAAATACTATTGAAGGGGTTTCCCCCAGCAAAGCGCCGCGCATTACGCTTTACGATGCCAACTCCATTGCGCGCATTGCCCAGGAGGCACCTGAGCACGGCTTTAGTATTGTGATATTGCCAGCCATGTCGGAAGTGCATTCAACCTATGCACAAAAAGCCCCTGAGTTTCCCAATATGTATTTTTCCCCCATTATTGGCTGGATCTCAGGTGTGCATCTGGATGATTTAGGCAAGCGCAACGCCAAAGTCGGGTTTGGCCCGGCACGCGGCATGCTGGTGGATCAACAGGCCGTTGCCATGCATGTGCCTATGCCCGAGCATCAATTGGCGAACATCAACATCGTTAACCTGTTTGCCCAGGGCGACGGCCCGGAAATCAAATTCAAACAAACCGGCTTTAGTGTTGATGACTGCACCATAGACGGCGCGCCGGCCAATTTGGCCGATTACATCAAGGCCAACAATATTGACACCCGCCTGCCGCTGGTCGCCAACTACTCAGGGGTGATGATTAATGTGAGCATCCAACAAGTGGATGCAGGCCATCACAAGGTAGACCTCTATGCACCTGTGTTTGCCGATGTCGGCTATAAGTTTGCCAAACCCGTTGCCAATTACCTGGAGAGCTTTAACCAGGTGCTACCGGCTTCGGTAAGCGACAATATCGCCTTCTCCTGCAACTGTATCCTCAACTTCCTCTACTCAGAATTGGAAGGAAAAAAAACCCGCGATCTAACCGGTCCAATCACTTTTGGAGAGGTAGCCTATCAGCTGCTAAACCAGACTTTGGTGTATCTCACCTTAACCGGCAGCCGCTAAGCCTTTTCGCGCTCAATAAAAAAGGGGCTTTTGCCCCTTTTTTATTGAATGTGCCGTTGTTGCTTTTCTATCTGCGTCTTTTTTTGCAACTTTACTGCTGGCCTTCGGCGTAGGCCTGAATGTAGGCGCGCAACATGGGTTCATTATTTTTAACAAAGGCTATATCGTCAGACGTAACCGCCAAAATCGCCGGGTCCGTTTTTTCGCGCAACGCCTTCAATTGATCTGAAGTGGGGTGATCCAGCTGACCAAATGTGAAATATGCCGCTATGGCGTTCCCCAGGCGCGTACTCAGCCGCATATATTCGCCCACAGATTTCCAGCCATGTTTTTTAACCAGTTGCTGGGCCTGGGTTAATAACTGATGATCCGCCAGGAATTTATCGATTTGCGCGTCCTGCTGCTCGGCGCTGAGCGAATCAAAGGTCTGCATGGATTCCGCCGTGCTATTCAGCGCATC
>CBINKF010000304.1:0-4623 GCA_966251115.1 uncultured Cellvibrio sp. | reverse complement strand
CGATAAACCCAAGCACATTGCTAGCAACCTTCTCCGCGGTATGGGGCTCAAACGCCTGGTATTGGTCGGCCACCGACAAGCTTTGTCTTCGAATATGCTCATAGGCTTTGGACAGGGTATCGTTAACCACTTGCAGCGCCGTTTGTTGCCGCTCTTCCGGGCTTAAATTTTGGCTGATTTGAACCGACTGGTTTACCGAAACGCTGGCCTGGGAACTCAACACCTTGCCATGTTGCGGATCGGACTGAGTCTGTCCCCTGGAAAGGTCCTGGTTGGATAGGTACTGGCTAAGGTTTTGCGTAAGGCTGGATATGTTCATGATACCCCCGGGAACATATGGCTTGACCATGTGGACTGCAGAGGTTATCGACCATTCAACAGGAAACTTAAAGGTTATTTCCGGGTAAGAAACAGCGCAATTATAACCACTACCGCAACAACACCCAGAAACACTAGGCCAAATTTACCCTTATTGGTATCGGCTTTTGCCACACTCAGGGGGGCCGTTTGAACCGCCGCGCCAACACCGCGAGAGCTTTGGGTGCTCGCCCCTTTGACTAACGCGGAGCGCGCATTTGCCGTGACTCCGGGTCGGGATTCGGCGCGGCTTTCAACCGGGGCGCTGGCCTTGCTTGGCAGCTTGCGCACCGTGGTTTTCGCCATATCATCGGCGGGACCCAGCACACCAAAGCTCAGGGCATCAAAACGCAACTCATCGCCGCGTTTTACCCTGGCCTCAGTAACTTGCTGGCCATTGACAAAAGTGCCATTGGCCGAGCCTAAATCCTTCACAAAGAGCATCCCGTCAACCACCTGCAACTGGGCGTGTCGGCGCGACAAATGTGCGGCCGGCAGGCTTATGTCGCAGTCGTTGGCGCGGCCTATAACGGTTAATTCCTTTAGCGGAAAAACGCGGTTACCGAGCGCGGCATGGTTGGATTTTAGTGACCAACCGGTAGCTTTGGCCGGGCGCAATTGGGTGATATTGCCCGCATCCTCGGCCACAGCTTTTGATTCGCGCTTGGGGTCTATAACAATAAGCTCTATGGCTCCCAAGGTAATCTCATCATCCGGCTTTAATTCGCAGGCCCCGGATACTTCCAAATCATTCACTTTAACCGGACAGGAAGGCACCAGGTTTTTAAGGGTCAAGTTTTCGTTATCGACCAGGACCTCCAGGTGCACATCGGCCACTATAGGGTCATCCACCACCAGAGCGTTGGTGGCAGAACGCCCAATAGTTATTTTTGGCTCTACCAACCAAACGGCATTGTACTTATTGTCTTTAAATCGGATTTTTAACATATAGAACCTGTTGGCAAGCAGACCCGCGTATATTGTGTTCAGCCTGGATGATGCAATAGCGATTGGCCATTTTCAACCAATGCCGGACATAAGCATAGAGAAAATATTTGCACCCGATTTAATCACCAATCTAGCTCCTCCTGGCTAACTCCTTGTGGCTAACCCCCAGGCCAAATCCTGCCGGCTAGTTTGTGATGCGGCGCGTTTTGTTAAAAGTCACCGGGAGTCAAGGTAAATATAGCTTGAGCACTCCGCCTCCCAGTGGCCCCTGGTTAGCCAGGGTCATATAGCCCTGGCGCTCGCGCGCCCTGTGCATGGCCATCACTTTCTGCGCAAAAAGCAACCCCAACTTGGTACTGCCAGAGCGAAAAGAGACGCTGGAGGAGTTGCCGAAATCCTGGAGCATAAAGTCCGGGTAACCCTGGCCGTCATCGGCGATCGAAATACACAGGTAGCCGTCACCCACCTTGGCCGACACCAGCAGTTGCTTGTGGGAGTAGCGCGCACAATTCACCAGAATATTATTTAACACTCCACCAAGCATTTCATTGTCGAAATACCAGGTTAAATCCTGCTCGCAATCGACCTCTACGGCCAGTTGACGCGCGCTGAGCAGAGTGTCGTTGCGGGCGATTTGCTCCTCGATAACATCCAGCACATGGTGCTCGTCAATTTCAAACACCAGTTTCCGTTCATCCATGCGATAAAGTGCCAGCAGCTGTACCAATTCGCCGTTGATACGCGCGGCCTCATATTCCAGCGTGGAAAAAAAGTTGGCCTGATCCTCATCCTGCGGCGGATATTTTTCCATCATGCCCGCCAGGGTAGTCAATAACATACCCAGTGAATTTTTCATATCGTGAACACTGTGAGCCAACACAAATGAAAAATCCAATTTGTTTGCACCCGCTTCCGGGGCCTCACTCAAGGGGTTATTCACTGCCTTACCTCACTGGTTTTACCTTGCTCTTTTAAGAAAAGATTAAAGTTATCGTTGAGTTGGCGATAGCGCCGATACTGGGGATGTTGGGCCGAAATAATTTTCCCGGTTTTTGCCAGGGCATTGGCCAGCTTGTCACTTAATTTTTGGTTGAAACTGACTTTCAAGTCATCGGTGGCCGCCTGTACATAATTCAGGCGCAAACCTACATGGTTAGGCAGGCTTTGCAGTGCAGTGCTAAAGGCTTCGGCAGCTGCAGCAAAATTTTTGGCATTGTAGGCGGCTATACCTTTTTTATTGATATCGGCCACCAGTTGTTTATTTTTTTCGCTTTGGGGTTCGTCCTGGAGCACATCCAGGCGCTCCAGCGCGGCTTGCTGCCCAGCGTATTTTTTGGACAGGTTTTGCAACTCCAATTCCGCGTCTCCATCGCGCCCGAGCGCGCGCAGAGCGCGAATCATTTCAATTTCGGCGGTTAACACCGAGTCGCCGTGCAAATCCTTTAAACTTGCCTGGGCTTTGGCAAATGCCTCCTGGGCTTTGCGCTCTTCGCCAGAGCAGACCTGCAACTGGCTTTCCAAAAACAGCGCGTTGGCTTTTTGATTGGACTCCTTACCAAACTTGCTGTCCATTTCCGCAACGGTTTTGAGCGCCTCGCGCACTACGGGCTTGGCAAGCTCTTTGTCCAACGCAAACAAATCAACAGCCGTTTGGGCAAACTGGCTGTGCACGCTGGCTTTGTCAAAGGAAGAGTTTTCACCCAATTTTACCGCGCGCCTTAAGGCGCCTACAGCGACCACCAAATCGTTGTTTTGATAGGCGACTTCGCCCAGCGACTGCTGACGCAGAATTGATAAGGGCGACAGGTCCGTGGCTTGCATAAGTACATCCTGCAGTGGCTGGCTGGCACCTTGTGCGCGATAAATATCGGCCTGCAGATCATAGGCCTTCATACACAGTGGATTATTCTGCAATACCGTTTCCAACCATTGCAGCGCACCCAGTTGGTCGCCCTGCAAAATTTTGGTCTGCGCCATGCCCAGTTGCGCCCACTCCAACTCGCGGCTATCCAGCACGCTGCGAAACAGTTGTTCGGCGTCATCCAGTTGCGCGGTTTTAAGGTATAACTGACCGAGTATTTTTTGACACTGGTTGGCGTAGCGCCCGCCTTCGTTTATTTGCGCGCGGCACAAGCGCATCGCCTCCGGCAGGTCGTCACTGGCCTGCGCCTGCACTATGGCTTTGAGTGCTTCACGCTGCTCAAACAGGCGCCCTAAACGCTGCTCCAGGGTTTTAGTGGTGATGGGTTTGGTGAGATAGGCATCCGGCTCGTAATCATAGGCGGCCATAATGATGCTTTTGCTGTTTTCGGCGGTAACCAGAATAAACAGGCTGTCGGAACTGGGGCACTTTTCGCTGCGCAGGTCTTCCAGAACCTGTTGGCCGGTTTTGCCTTTACCCAAATTGTGATCGCAAAGGATCAAATCATAGACGCGCGCTTTGGCGTACCTCAGCGCCTCTTCACCACTGCTGGCAGAATCCACATGACCAATACCGATATCGCCCAGCATTTTATAGAGGGTGGAGCGAAAATTTTCAAAATCGTCCACGACCAAGGCGTGCATTTTGTGGTAACTCACCGCCGACATTATGGTTTCTCCTGCCCTTAATCAGGGTAAGGATAGACCAGACTCAGCTAAGTGGGAAAAACTCTAATAACTTTTTAGACGCCAAATGCACCCGCACTTTGGCGATTTATCGCGTCCTTAAGTGCCACCGGGTTTGCTTCGGTTTCGTTTTAAACAGCATCAAGCGGCTGACGCCGGCGCGATACAAACAGATAATTGCCCGCATGGGCCTTCGCAGTCTGCTTGGCCTCGGCGAGCAATTGAGCGATTTGATGGTGACTTTTACAGCGCTGGATATCCGGGACCACGCAGCCTATGGCCAGAGTCAAGGGGCCGAACACCTGGCGTCGCCCCTGGCGATCCCGGCTCCAATAGTCCCGCTGATCGCCCGGAATCAGCTCGGCGGCGACGCGCGAAAATTCAGACAGTATTTTTTCGCAGCGCGCGTGCCAGTCGTCGCTGCGCAAGACCAGAACAAAATCGTCGCCCCCCACAGGGCCGACAAAATCCTTGTCGGGGTGAATTTCCGCCATCAACAGGTGGCTGAGCTGCAAAATAATCTCATCGCCCAAACCATAGCCAAAGCGATCATTAAACGGCTTGAAATTATTGATGTCGCAATAAGCCGCCACAAACTCCTGCTTTTGCACCAGCAACTGGTCGATCCACTCGTAGAGCGGCACATTGCCCGGCAATTGCGTTAAAGGATTACTGTGGCGCGCCTGGCGCAGCTTCTCCTCGGTGATACAG
>CBINKF010000303.1:0-4626 GCA_966251115.1 uncultured Cellvibrio sp. | reverse complement strand
CATTTCCGCGTGGGGCCAACGAAGCCTGGACCGAGCTGCAGGCGTTTCCAGAACTTAAGCTGACGGTAGAAAAAAACCTGGTGATAATTTACCCATTACCCACTTACTTTTTTGTTTCGCCCAAGTTTCCGCAACTGGCCCAGGACATAGAAAACGGACTGGAAGCGGCCATCAAAGATGGCGAATTTAATCGCTACTTTTATGCCAGCCCAGAGGTAAAAGAGACATTGGCCAAAGCCAACCTATCCAAGCGACGCGCAATACACCTGGACAATCCCTTTCTCCCCAAGGCCACGCCGCTCAACCGCAAAGAGTTGTGGCTGGACTTAACCGGAGACTCCGCCAAGACAACATCCAAGAGTTCAGATATTGATCAGCCATCAGCCAATAATGACTAAAGTCACACTCGCCGAACCTTCTGCAATTTTTTTCGTCTAATCCTGAGCATACCAGCTACCATCTCCGTGGTGCTGGTATGTGGTGATGGGCGGAACCAGGCCATGTTTTACGGGTTTATCGCTGTAAATCACCCCCCGGAAACCCATATTTCCGCTATAGTAACCACCGATTAGGTTCAGAGTAACAATCGTTTGGACTCAGGCGCTGACAGTTCACGGCGCGAAAAAATCAGTTGAGATTCTCGTTTATGTATAAGGTCGTTGCACACTCCCTGCAGTTAACCCTGGCAATTGCACTCAGCTTTAGCGCTGTGGTTTCCACCGCTGCAGACACCTCTGTCACCAGTGCCAAAGCACAGGCTTCGGCAGCAAACATTGCAGATGCGCACGCGTCAGAAGCTGCCATTACCGAAGCTATTACCCCCCCTGTGCTACAACCCAGCAGCGACCAGAAAAAAGCCGCCGTCGAAGTCGTGCAACGCCTGGAGCACGAGCACTATCGCAACCAGGAATTTAATGATGCGCTCTCATCGCGCTATTTTGATGAGTATTTCAAATCGCTCGACAGCGCTAAAAACTTCTTCCTCCTCACGGATATTCAAGAGTTTGAAAAGTATCGTCAATCCTTTGATGACCTCTATAAAAAAGGCGATTTGGACGTAAGCTTTGCAATCTACAACCGATTTATCCTGCGCATGACCAACAGGCTCGAAAAGGTCGTGGCAGAATTGGGCGATAGCAAAGTTAAATTTAATTTTGATAAAGAGGAAACTATTGCCACCGATCGCAAAGATGCGAGCTGGCCCAAGGATCAAGCCGAAGCTGATGCGCTCTGGCACAGCTACATTAAGTCAAACCTGTTGAACTCCATCCTCTCCGGGAAAACCCTGGAGGAGAGTCGCACCAATTTGCGCAAGCGTTACGCCAACCAACTGCGCCGCATTAAACAACAGGACTCGGAAGAAGCATTCAGCACCATGATGAATGCGCTGACCCTGCTCTATGATCCCCACACCAATTACCTCTCCCCGGAGAATGCCGAAAATTTTGATATCAGCATGTCGCTGGAGCTGCAAGGCATAGGCGCTGTGTTGCAAAGCGAGGACGACTACACCAAAGTCAGCAGCCTGGTCGTCGGCGGCCCGGCCCAAAAGCAGGGCCAGTTAAAACCTAACGACAAAATTGTTGCCATCGCCCAGGGCACCGACGGTGAAATGGTCGATGTTGTCGGCTGGCGCCTGGATGAAGTTGTCAAATTAATCCGCGGCCCCAAGGGCACCTATGTCAAACTTGAAGTCATTCCTTCGGACCCGACAGCAACCGGCAATAAACTCATTACCATCAAGCGCGAAACCGTCAAGCTGGAAGATCAGGCGGCAAAAAAAGCGGTGTTTTCAGTAAAAGAAAATGGCCATGAATTCAAACTGGGCGTTATAGATATCCCAACTTTTTATATGAACTTTGAGGCCTATCAAAAAGGCGACCCCAACTATAAAAGCACAACCCGCGACGTCTACAACCTGCTCAATGAGCTCAACAAAGAAAAGGTGGACGGCATTATTATCGACCTGCGCGACAATGGTGGTGGCTCACTACCCGAAGCTGCCATGCTTACCGACCTGTTCGTGGACCCGGGTCCAGTGGTGCAAATTCGCCAGAGCGACGACACAGTTTCGCGCAATTACCGCGCCTACCAACCTGCAGTTTATCGCGCGCCTATGGCGGTACTGGTTAATCGTTTGAGCGCGTCTGCCTCAGAAATCTTCTCGGCGGCAATTCAGGATTATGGCCGCGGCATTATTATTGGCTCCAATACCTTTGGTAAGGGCTCAGTGCAAAACCTCATAGACTTAAAGCACGGCCGTTTAAAAATCACGGAAGCGAAATTTTATCGAATTTCAGGCGACAGCACCCAGCATCGCGGCGTTATTCCCGACGTCACCCTGCCAAGTTTGCTCGACCCGGAGGAAATTGGGGAGAGCAGCTACGATAACGCCCTGCCCTGGGATCGCATCCACGCCGCGCCACATCAAAACTATTTTAAACTGGGCGACTACCTGCCCAAACTGGAGACCGAGCACGAAGAGCGAATTGCCAAAGATCCTGACTTCATTTACTTGAACAAACAGAGCGAGCTCTTTAAAGAGGCATCCGCCAAAAAAGCTGTATCTCTGCGTCTGGCGACCCGCCAAAAAGAACAAAAGGACATGGAAGATCGCAGCCTGGCCATGGAAAACGAAAAGCGTAAAGCCAAGGGAAAACCCTTGTACGCAAGCTATGCCGATTTAAAAGCCGCAAACGAAAAAGAGGATGAGGATAATTCCAAAACCCAGAGCCGCGAAATCAAACCTGACGAAGACCCCTATTTGTTAGAGTCCGGCCATATACTCGCCGACTTTATCGAAGAATCTGAACCCAAAGCTACCCGCCTCGCTAATCACTAACCCGCCCTGAGCACCTGCCCACAGGTGCTCTGCTTTTTTCAAGAGTAAGTTAATGAAAGCCATCTCCTTCAACGTCAACTCTATTCGCACACGCCTGCATCAGCTGCAAGCCGTTGTAGATAATCACTCGCCCGATTTTATTGGCCTGCAGGAAACCAAAGTCAATGACGTTGATTTTCCACTGGAAGATATAAAGGCGCTGGGATATGACGTGGAATTTTTTGGCCAAAAAACTCACTATGGCGTGGCCATTCTCTCCAGATATCCTTTCAAGCAAGTAATAAAAGGCTTTCCTGGCGACAGCGATGATGCGCAGCGCCGTTTTATCGGTGGAGTCTTTGATACGCCACTGGGGGAAATTACTCTGCTTAACGGATACTTCCCCCAGGGAGAGAGTCGTAATCACGAAATAAAATTTCCCGCAAAAGCCAAGTTTTACGCAGACCTCAATGCCTATTTAAAAAATCACCTGTCTCCTGAGCAGCAAATTATTGTGATGGGTGATATGAATATATCTCATCAGGATTGCGACATAGGCATAGGTGAGGAAAACCGCAAACGTTGGCTGCGCACGGGCAAATGCAGTTTTTTACCCGAAGAGCGCGAGTGGCTGAACGATTTATTATCCTGGGGTTTGAAAGACAGTTTTCGCGAACTCAACCCAAACACCAATGATAAATTCAGCTGGTTTGATTACCGCAGCGGCGGTTTTGAAGATAACCCCAAACGCGGCCTGCGCATAGATTTAATCCTTGCGACTCAGTCACTGTTGGATAAGTGCGTGGAAACCGGTATCGACTACGAGGTGCGAGGTATGGAAAAGCCGTCTGACCACTGCCCTATCTGGGCCAACTTTAAAGTTTAACAGCTTGTTGAAATTCTATCTGCGTTGCCACTGCTGCGTTAAAAACAGTCTCAAGATGCTCATTTATGAGAGATAAACTCCGCTCTTTCGACTGTTTTTGCCTTGCATTGGCCACCTCGAAAACGAATTTCAACAAGCTGTTAAAACTGGATTTCTCCAGAATAAAAAATGCCGCTTTACGCGGCATTTTTTTTAGGCTTTATCTTTTACCAGCCAGCGCTGCAAACGTGTTTCCAAATCATCGTAGCGGATGGGTTTGGAAATGTGATCATCCATACCCGCATCCAGATAAGCGGCGCCTTCAACATCTGAAGGAGACGCCGTGACCGCCAAAATTGGCAGGCGGCGCAGGCTGTGGGTATCGCGTTCGCGCTCGCGAATTTTGTGAGTGGCCTGGATGGATTCCTGCTCCTTCATATCGTAATCCATAAGCACTATATCAAATTTTTCCTTTTCCAAAATCTCCACGGCTTCAAGGCCATCATTGGCTAACTGTACAACGCAGCCCATTTTTTTGAGCATGGCGCTAATGACCATCTGATCGACGCGATGATCCTCAACCAAGAGCACTCGGTAGGCAATTGCATTTATCGTGGTATCGCGATTGCGCTCTTCGCTGGAAACAGCGGGCGTTAACAATCGATTCACCGCTACATCGTAGAGACGCTTGCGCATAATCGGCTTTTCAATAACCGATACCTGGCCAAATACGCGCAGGTGATTTTTTACCTCCGGGGTTTCAAGTTGCAAACTGCTCATAACCAGCACTTGCTTAACCGCTCCGAATTCGGCGTGGGAGGCCAGCTCAGTCGAGAGCACCAAACCATTCATATTGCCCAGGCGGGTGTACATTAATAGCAAATCGGCCGGATAATCCTTTAACTTGGCACATACCTCGTCGCGGCCATCGACATCGGCA
>CBINKF010000302.1:0-4632 GCA_966251115.1 uncultured Cellvibrio sp. | reverse complement strand
GTCACGGCATTATCAACAAGCCGCGTTTTGAGATCGAGCCCTATTTGCGCGATGACATGTCCGACGCCTCGCGCGAGCACAACAGCGCCTGGCTCAATTCACTCTGGGCTGCTTATACGCAACAAGTGGAAACTGCGCGCAAACTTAAACCCCAAAGCCTGACTGAATTTATAAACAATCTAGATACTCACATGGAGCAGGTGCAAGGTAACTATGCACAGCTGGCGCTGGATTTCCATCTGGTGGATAAAATTGTCAGCCGCCAAGAGCAGGAAGATCTACTAATTAAAGCCGCCGGAAAAGCAGATGATGATGAACACGATTATCAGGGCGTTGAACTAAAACCCTACCTTGCCGATATTCGCCAACACCAGCACGAAAGCGGCGACAAAGTGGGTCTAATTGTGGCGGAAGGTACCATCAGCGACGGCTATCAACCGGATGGCGCCATTGGCAGCGAAAGTTTTGTCGAACTGCTGCGCCAAGTGGAAGACGATGACAGTATTAAAGCCCTGGTTATTCGTGTGGACTCAGGCGGCGGCAGCGCGTTTGCATCAGAAATTATTCGCGCCGAAATAGCTGCGCTGCGCGACAAAGGCATTCCGGTTTATGTTTCCATGGGCAGCGTCGCGGCATCCGGCGGCTATTGGATGTCAACCGCCGCCGACCAAATCTGGGCGCAACCCACCACTATCACTGGCTCAATTGGTGTATTTGGTGCCTTCCCCACCCTGGAAAAAACACTCGAAAAAGTTGGCATAAACAGTGATGGGGTCGGCACCACAGACCTCGCCGGCAGCATGAGCCTGGATCGCCCGCTTTCGCCCAAAGTCGGTGCCATAGTGCAAATGGGGGTAGATCAGATTTACCAGCGCTTTATTCACCTGGTAGCGGAAAGTCGGAGCAAACCTGTTGAAGATGTAGATGCCATCGCCCAGGGACATGTCTGGACCGGAGCAAAAGCACAAGAACTTGGATTAGTTGATCAACTCGGCACCCTGGCAGACACAGTAGCAGCGATTGCCACCCAAGCTGGCTTAAAACATTATCAACTTAAACTCATCGAAGCCCCGCTTTCGCCCAAGGAGGCCTTCCTGCGCGAGCTGACCGAAGGCAATGCCAGTTGGTTAGCGCCTAAATCGCTGATTAACAAATGGGCCTCATTACAACTGCTCAATGAATTGAGCCCCGCACTCAAACCTCTGAGTGAACTTAAGCAACTCAACGATCCCCAGGGCATTTACATCAAATGTCTGGAGTGCGTAGCCCCCTAACTAAGGTAAAAAGCCCCGCTTTCGCGGGGCTTCTTGGCTTTCGCTTAAGCTTTTGTGAGCTTTGACTTACAGCTTGTAACCATCTTCTTCATGCAGACTTAAATCCAAACCAACCGTTTCTTCCTCTTTGGTTACACGCAATCCTTTCGTTAGCAGGCTGGTTAATTTCAGCAGTATGTAGGTTACTAAGGCAGTGTAGACAAAAGTCACCAGAACGCCCAAAACCTGAACGCCCATCTGCTCCCCCATGGTATTTATACCTTCAGCAAACCCTTGACCGCTGAAAGCCCCCAACTGGGTTGATGCAAAAACACCCGCGAACAAAGTACCGATAATGCCGCCAACCCCGTGCACAGGAAAAACATCCAAGGAATCGTCGATTTTCCAAACACGCTTAACCATTTGCGTCATGTAAAAGCAAACCACGCCAGAACTCAGACCGATAATTAAGGCACCGCCCGGACCGACATAACCCGATGCAGGAGTAATAGTTCCCAGACCGGCAACCATACCAGTCACAATTCCCAAGACGCTGGGCTTTTTAAATTTTATCCACTCAATCGTCATCCAGGAAATGGCGCCCGCAGCCGCTGACAAATGAGTTACCAACATCGCCATGGCGGCATTGCCGTTTGCTGCCAAAGCGCTCCCCGCATTGAAACCGAACCAGCCCACCCAAAGCATCCCGGCACCAGTAACAGTCATCGTCATATTGTGGGGAGGCATGGCGGTAGTTGGGAAGCCGTTACGCTTGCCTATTACCAACGCCGAAACCAACGCAGCAACACCAGCAGAAATATGCACCACAGTTCCACCTGCAAAATCGAGTAAACCTTTTTTAAATAACAAGCCAGAACTTGCCCAGACCCAATGACAAACCGGGATATACACCGCAAACAACCAAAGCGCGGAGAACAACAGCATGGACGAAAATTTCATGCGCTCGGCAAAGGCGCCCACGATCAGCGCGGGGGTAATGATGGCGAAAGTCATCTGGTACATAGCGTGCAGGCTCAGCGGTATATCCCCCGCCATGCTTTCCTCTTTGATTCCCGCCATAAATGCCAAGTTCATATCACCAATCCAGGCATTTCCCTCCCCAAAACTGAGGCTGTAACCAGCAATCAGCCAAAGAATGGAAACCAGACAGGCAATTGCAAAACACTGCATCAGCACAGAGAGAATATTCTTTACCCTTACCAAGCCGCCATAAAACAGCGCCAGCCCGGGTAAAGTCATAAACAAAACCAATGCACTGGCAGTCAACATCCAGGCGGTATTACCTGTATCTATCGCTGCATCCTGCGCGAAGCCAGCGGTGGATTGCATCAGCAGGCCAGCGCCGGTCAAAATCCCAATAATTGAGTTCAGCTTCTTCATGAGTACCTCATATTTTTTATTGTATGAATTTCGATATCCGGAGCGCCCATTTTTCAATAGAGCCCAACCGGTGGCGGCACCCAATGTGAGCAGAAAAAGCGCAAGCCTCAAATTGCGCTCACTCCACCACCCCAGCAATGCACCATTACAAAGCAAAATTCACATTAAAACCATCCAAAAACCAACAGCAACCCAGCCAGGCAATATACAAGCCAAAATATTTTTGTTATTTAAAATCAAATATTTATAAAATAGTAATTATTTTATAAACAAATTATTGCATCCAATTAGCACCCAACCAAAACAACAACGATCATTTTGGTGCACAAATATTTTATTCATTTCTGCCACCTTCCAATTGAAGCCAGTTAAAATTTCCCTCCCTTGACTGGAGCCATCCTGTGGACAATAAAATATTGCTGGCAATTTCATGCTTGATACTCGCTTTTGGAACCTGCTATCTGGTTATCCGCCTCCTCTCTCAAAGACTCATTGACACACCAAACCATCGCAGCTCCCACAGCATACCCACCCCCCGCGGCGGAGGTATTGCGCTCGCAGCCGTGCTCACTCTTTACGCAACCACCTTAAATCTGACCCCAGCAATCTTTATCGGTGGAGCTGCGGTGCTCTTAATTTTCATCATCAGTCTTTTGGATGACTTTTTTAACCTAAATATTTTATGGCGTCTCAGTGCTCAAGTTTTTGCAAGCCTGCTAATAACTTACCCCTTCAGGGAGACTTTTTTTCAAACCAACAGCCTTTGGCCTCTAGCCTGGGCGGCAGCCATTCTTATGGCTATCTGGCTGACCAACTTGTATAACTTTATGGATGGTATTAATGGTCTAGCCGCCCTCGAGGCAATCAGCTGCTGTATAGGTGTTGGGGTCATTGGAGCAGACGCACTAGATAACAACTATCAAAGCGCCCTTATTGTGATTGGGTTCGGCAATTTGGGATTTCTTGCCTGGAACTTTCCCAAAGCAAGCTTGTTTATGGGGGACTCAGGAAGTGCCACGCTAGGCTTTATCTTTGCCGGACTCACGCTTTTAAGTGCCGCAATAGACATTAAGCTTTTGTACGTATGGATAATTATGCTGGGGGTATTTGTAGTGGATGCCAGTTACACGCTTGCCGTTAGACTTTTGACCGGCCAAAAATTCTACCAAGCCCATAGATCGCACAGCTATCAACGAATTGCTGACCGAATTGGTCACACAAAAACCAGCCTGCTAATCAGCTCAATAAATCTCATCTGGTTAATGCCAATAGCCTGGCTAAGCTACGAGGACCAGATAAACCCGACACGAGGAACTCTAATCGCCTATACACCGTTGCTTATTGCCGCGAAACACCTCAATGCAGGAGCAGCCAGCTAAATCCTGTCGATACTCTCATTGACTCGGTCACGCATCTCTTTGCCCGGCTTGAAATGAGGTACATACTTACCCTCAAGCACGACCGACTCACCGGTTTTGGGGTTTCGCCCAGTGCGCGGAGCGCGATAGTGAAGTGAAAAGCTACCAAAACCGCGAATTTCAATACGCTCACCCGACGCCAATACGTCAGACATGTGATCCAGCAGCAATTTAACTGCTATTTCCACATCCTTAATAGGCAACTGATTTTGTCTTTCAGTGATGTATTCGATCAATTCCGATTTTGTCATGATCAACTCTCGCTTATGGACCTGAAGACAGGGTTCGCGCACCTGCAGCTTATAGCCGAAAAAGCAGAATAACGCGAAAAAACAATAGCATAGAGATTAAAGCTATGCAAAAGATTAATTCATAGCCTTAAGCTGCTGAGAGTAGGAAACATTTGGAAACCCGAACCCCAGAAACACCAAAGGCCAGCAGTGCTGGCCTTTGGTTGAAAGAATAGAATCCCGAGGAATTATTCTTTGCTTTGCATTTGCGCTTTGATCAAGTCGCCCAGAGTCGCTGGAGCAGCATCCGGCTGCTTGGACAACTCTTTG
>CBINKF010000301.1:0-4634 GCA_966251115.1 uncultured Cellvibrio sp. | reverse complement strand
ATACGCCCTCTCAGGTTCGCCTGGGGGCCTCGGGTTTGTTCGCCAATGGCCAGGTGAGTGAAGCTCAATGTCAGCAGGCGGAACAGATACTGGCCGCCGTTGGTATAGTGGAGTGGGTGGCGCAAGAATCGCTGATTAACGCAGTAACCGCTGTATCCGGCTCGGGCCCCGCCTACTTCTTTTTAATGATGGAGGCGATGATTGAGGCCGGCGTCAGCCAGGGCCTGAGCCGCGAGGTGGCAACCCGGCTGACCCTGCAAACGGCGCTGGGGGCCGCCAGCCTGGCCAAAGCGAGCGGTGGGGATGTGGCGGAATTGCGCCGCCGAGTGACTTCGCCCAAGGGCACCACCGAGCAGGCGATTTTGAGTTTTGAGCGCGAGGATATTCGCGGAATATATCAGCGCGCCATGGCCGCCTGTGCCCATCGCGCCGAAGAGTTGTCAGAGCTGCTCGGTAGCTAAGTTTTTATTGGTTTATTTATTTTTTTGGCTTTTTTAGCCCTGTTGGAGAGTCTCGATGCTCGCTGAAATCCTGCACATGATTGCCTACACCTGCCTGTCCCTGTGGATGCTGGTGTTGATACTGCGTTTTTTGTTGCAACTGGTCAAAGCCGATTTTTACAACCCCATCAGCCAGGGCCTGGTGAAAATCACCATGCCCATATTGCGGCCTATGCGCCGGGTGATTCCCGGTTTTTTTGGTATAGATCTGGCGTCGGTAGTGTTGATCATTCTCTGTCAGGTGTTAGGCACATTTTTACTGGCGTTGATTATGGGTGCTCCGGGGGTAATTACTCAGCCAATCCTGGTGATTTGCTGGGGCATACTGGGCGCGCTTACCATCATTTCCAAGGTGTTTTTCTGGAGCATGGTGATCATGATTATCGCCAGCTTTATCGCCCCCTTTAGCCACAATCCGATAATTACTCTGGCCAACCAAATTATTAATCCGCTAGCGGCACCGTTGCGTCGCCTGATTCCACCCATTGGTGGGGTGCTGGATATCTCGCCGATTTTTATCCTGCTGGGCCTGCAAATTGTCGATAAATTAATAGTGCGCATGGCTATTGGCCTGGGCCTGATACCCGATGTGGTAGTGGGCTACTGGTTTTCTATCTTCTAGCCTTGGCTAGCCACTACAGCTGGCAGGGGCAGGATTTACTGCTCCACTGCCAGTTCCAACCCAAGGCCGCCAACGACGAAATTGTCGGCCTGCACGGCGAGCGGCTGAAAATCCGCATCACCGCCCCACCGGTCGATGGCAAGGCCAACGACCACATCATCAAGTGGTTTAGCAAACTGTTTAAGGTGCCCAAGGGCGATATCACCATAGTGCGCGGTGAACTGGGGCGCGAGAAAAGCATACTGATTAAACAGCCCAAAATCTTGCCTGAGTTAATCTTTAAGCCGCAGTGATCCAAATATCTGCGGATCGAGTAATGACTATTTAGACGCCATTATGACGCGCATCTGCACCTCGATAGTTTTCCCACCGGGCCTGTTGTTATGTTTTTCAAAAATTATTTGCCAGAGCTGGAAGTCTGTCGGCAAAAAAATCAGGCATTGGAGGCCTTGCTTAAATCGATTGAAAATCATGTAGCAACTATCACTTTTACCCCGCAAGGGGAAATTCTTGCGGCCAACGAGAGTTTTTGCCGCCTGATGGGCTATAACCTGGGGGAGCTGCAGGGGCAACATCACCGCATCTTCTGCGATCCGGATTTTGTCGTCTCACCCATCTACGAAGACTTTTGGCGGCACCTGCGCGCCGCCGAAAGCCACAAAGGTACATTTTTGCGCCGAAAAAAAAATGGCGACATTGTGTGGTTGGAGGCGACTTACTTCCCGGTTAACGATGAACAGGGGCGCCGGGCCTATATTTACAAGCTTGCCAGTGATGTGACCGAGGTGCATTCCCAGCTAAACCAGTTGTTGTCCATCAAACAATCGCTGGATACCTCGACCGCGCGCATCGAGTTCACTCCTGATGGCACTATAGTTGCCGCCAACGCCCCTTTTCTAAACCTTATGGGCTATAACTGGAAGCAGATAGACCACAAGCACCACCGCATGTTTTGCACAGAGGCGTTTTATCGCGAGCACCCGGATTTTTGGCGCGAGCTGGCACGTGGACACTTTAAAAGCGGGCAGTTTGAGCGCAAGACGGCCAGGGGCAAAAGTGTGTGGCTGGAGGCGACCTACAATCCCATTCGCGACGACAATGGTCGCATAGTCAAAATCATTAAATTTGCTAACGATATTACCAAGCGTGTTGAATACACCCAGGACGTAAAAGCCGCTGCAAATCTCTCGCACACTATGGCCAACGCGACTCTGGATACCGCCAAAACCGGTTCTGAGCTGCTTAACAAGTCGGTGAGTGTGGCACACACCATAGTTCAGCAAGTCGGTGAGACTCACCAAATCCTGGCCAGGCTCAATGAGCAGTCAAAAAATATCTCGGCCATAGTGGCCACCATTCGCGGTATTGCTGATCAAACCAACTTACTGGCGCTTAATGCCGCCATTGAAGCTGCTCGCGCCGGCGATCAGGGCCGCGGCTTTGCGGTGGTGGCCGATGAAGTGCGCCAGCTGGCGGGACGCACGGCGCAATCCACGGTGGAAATCGAAGAAGTGGTCAAGGCAAATGGACAACTCACTAGCACAGCGAATCAGCTTATGGCCTCGGTAAAGCAGAGCGCCGAGCTGAGCAATGAGCAAATTCAACAGGTATCTTCGGTGATCGCGCAAATTCACCAGGGGGCGCAACAGGTGTCAGACGCAGTGTCGGGTTTACTCAATGGCTAATGCAGATGAAGCCTTCGCGGTTATCTTCCGCGCTAAAATTAAACAATTTGATGAACAGTATGCGGCAACTGCGCGCCAATTGCGCGAGCGCGCCCTAACCGAGTTTGGCTGTCTGGAGTTTGTAAGTTGCTGCGAAGGCGAGCAGGAGATCGCTATTTCCTACTGGCCGAGTCTGGCGCATATCCAGCGCTGGAAGCAGGATTTGGCACACCAGCAGGCCCAGGCCAAGGGTAGGGCAGATTGGTATTCCAGCTACCAGGTGGAAATCGTCGAGCTTAAGCGCCGCTATGGTTCCCCTGGTACTGGTTCAAATTAAGCCTTTGAACCAGTTCAAGGTTTAGCAAATTCCCACCCTAAAAACCCTAATCTGAAACGCTCCACCTTTGTGATCTCACCTTATTGGGACGAATCCAATACCCCCGAATGCCATGATTCATCCAGGGGGTATGAACCCGGAATACTTCTGGCGTGTTACCTGCGGGGGCTTTACTCGTCTGTACAGGCGTTTTACTCGAAGGTCAGTCCCCATAATAAAGATAAAAGGTATCTAAAATGAAAAAACTCGACCGCAAGTTGCTTTCCCTTACGTTTCGCTCGCTCGGCTTGGCCAGTGCGTTGTTGCTGGTAAACAGCCAGGCCCAGGCAGATGTACTCAACCCCACCATTGGCAATCTGCTGTGGGAGGAAAACTTCAACAGCCTGGATTCCAATACCTGGAACTCGGTTAACGGCGATGGTTGCGAAATTGGCCTGTGCGGCTGGGGCAACCAGGAGCTGGAATACTACAGCCCCAGCAATCTGAGCATTGAGCAGGTGCCCTTTGAGCCTGGCACCACCGCCCTGGCGATTACCGCCAAGCGCGAAACCCTCAACGGCCATGAGTTCACTTCGGGCAAAATCACCAGCGACGGCAAGGTGCAAATCAAATACGGCATGATTGAAATCCGTATGAGTACCCCACAAGTTGGCACCGGCCTTTGGCCAGCCGCCTGGATGCTGGGCACCAGCCTGGCCTCCTGGCCATCCAAGGGCGAGTTGGACATTATGGAAATGGGCCACGCCGCCGCGGCGCGCGCTGCCGCAGGTTTTTCCGGTGCTGATATCAACAGTTATGTCGGCTCCAACGCGATTTTCTACTCCAGCGCTGCCTGCGTAGACGGCAACCCCAGCTGCGCCGCCTCAACCGCCTGGCAGACCACCAATGCCTATGTGGCGTCTAACCCGCTGGTGAATCGCTTTGTTAAATACCGTATGTATTGGACCGATTCACAAATCCGCTACACCGTGGTCGACAATGGTGTCGAGCACGACATGTACCAAAACCCTATTCCAATTACCGAAGAATCGAGCGAATTCCAGGCGCCTTTCTACCTGTTATTTAACCTGGCCGTGGGCGGTAACTTTACTGACGCTGCCAGCCCAGGCCAGGTGACTTCGCCTCTGCCGGGCAAAATGTACATTGACTATGTGCGTGTCTACCAACTGGATGGCTTGGGGGAAGTGAAACTGGGTAGCCAGGTGCAACCGGAAGCGGGCACCTTCGGGGTATTCACCGACAACACCCCAACCAGCAATAAAGAGCAGTTGGGTGTAACTAGCGATTTGTGGATCTGGAATACCAATTCTGTCGAAGCCGGCACTCTGCCAGCTTACGAAGGCAGCAATGTCATTGCCTGGAACTACAAGTCGGCCAATGAGTGGTTTGGCGGTGGTATTGCCGGTCGCCAGGCGCGCGATATGAGCAAGTTTATTGATGGTC
Organism: uncultured Cellvibrio sp.; assembly: GCA_966251115.1. Classification (GTDB taxonomy): domain Bacteria; phylum Pseudomonadota; class Gammaproteobacteria; order Pseudomonadales; family Cellvibrionaceae; genus Cellvibrio. Next base: position 68 of record CBINKF010000301.1, on the reverse strand, counting down.
AGGTGAAATTCCGTATCAAGATCCCCGCCAACGTCGCCTTTAAAGTGGGGGTGATGGATACCTACACC
>CBINKF010000300.1:0-4638 GCA_966251115.1 uncultured Cellvibrio sp. | reverse complement strand
GTCGATGCAACCTTCAAGGCGATAGAGGCTATTGCCAATAGCCAGTCCAATCTGTTGCTTTACTCGGTGAATGCAATTACTCAAGGAACGGATTCGCTTGGCGATGTGACCGTTCGCCTGGAACACGAAGGCCAGATAGTTAATGGCGTTGGAGCGGATACCGATATAGTGACTGCCTCGGCTAAAGCCTATCTGCACGCTTTGAACTTGTTGGCCTCAAGAGGTGGAAAGTCGCACCCTCAGCGCGATGGAATCTAGGGGGATGGACGAAGTTCAGCGGCAAACCTATTTACAAGCGTTCGGCATAGAAAACTATATGCCGCGCTGGTTGTTGCCCGCTGCGCCGGCGGCTGTTCAGGTTTATTTGCCAGTGGTAAAAGTTACGGCACCTACACCGACAGAAGTTGTGCCGGTTCTGCAAGAACCTACCGAGCCTCCCAGTTCTGCGGCAGCCGATGCCTTGGCTGCTTTAAGCCAAAGCAAACCAGAAAAAATTGAAACCAGAGGGCCGGTAACTGCGGCCTCCATTCTTTCGCAACTGGAAAGTAAACCACAAGAGCGCTTGCAACCATTTTCGCTAAGTGTGTGGCGTCCGCAACCAGGCTTTTTATTGGTCGATACGCGAGATACATCCCTGGCGTTACCCACAGAGTTATTGCTCGCCAACTTATTAAAGGCGCTTTTTGCGTTGGATATTAAAAATGTGCAGGAGGAAGTGCTGCGTTGGCCTGCCGTAGAAAATCGCTTTGTGTCCCGTACGGCGGAGGCGGCGCGGGGGGAGTTGCAAACCTGGTTGGCTGTAGAGCATGAGCTGCGCCCCATTAGCCGTTTGTGGCTGATGGGCGACAAGGCCGCGCGCTATTTTTTACCTGCGGAGTTAAGTCCGACAGACGCGCTTTGGGCAGAGGTTCCGCTGCCAATCAGCGCTCTCAGCGCCAGAATATTACCCAGCCTGAATCAGTTTTTGCAGCAACCACTGCTCAAGTCTCGTCTTTGGTCCGGCCTAAATACCTAGCTTGTTAATAGAATGAATGAACACTTGATGTTTAGTTTTACAACCCACACGGGTATGGACTTGTTTTTGCGCCTGCTCAATGACGCTGATTTAGCTGATGTGATGGCGCTCGAGCGCAGCGCTCATTCACATCCCTGGCGCCAATCGAGTTTTGAGGATTGTTTAAAAGGCCGGCAAAAATGTTGGCTGGCATTTTTTCGTGAGCAGCTCGTGGGTTTGGTCGTTGTCACTCACGCTGGTGGCGATGCCGAGCTGCTGAATATTTCTGTCGCCCCTCAATTCCAGCGCAAAGGTATAGGTCAATGCTTGCTGGAGCACGCCGTCAATTGTGTGAAAGACAAGGCGGATATGTTGTTTTTGGAAGTGCGCGTTTCCAATCGCAAAGCCATTGAACTTTATGCCCGAGAAGGTTTTTTTGAAGTGGGGCAGCGCAAAAATTATTATCCCACAGTTAATGGTCACGAGGATGCGCTGCTAATGGCGCGTCAACTTTAGGTAAACCTCCAAATTCCTTTAATGGCGCACCGGGCGTTTTTGTAGCTTGCGCTGTAAAGTGCGTCTGTGCATTCCCAGGCTGCGCGCAGTGGCTGAAATATTGCCATCGTGTTGTTGCAGTATTTTTTGAATGTGCTCCCACTCGAGCCTGTCCACCGACAACGGGGTAAGCTCCGTTAAGCTCACCGCCGGCTCTGGACCCGATGCAAAAGCAGCCAAAATTTCATCGACATCGGCCGGCTTGCACAGATAATTAACTGCCCCCAGCTTGATGGCATCCACAGCGGTGGAAATGCTGGAATAGCCGGTCAGCATTAAAATTTCCATGGTCTCCTGCGTGGCGTGAAGCTGTTTTATCAATTGTAAACCGGATTCCTGCCCCAGTTTTAAATCTACAATAGCGCGAGAAAATACCAGGGCTTCGGCGAGGTTTAGCGCCTGCTCCTGGGATTGCGCGGTCTCGCACAGGTAGCCTCGTCTTTTGAGTGCGCGTGCCAGAATATTGAGGAATACCTCGTCATCGTCAATCAATAAAAAGTCACTTTTTGGTTTATTCATTTGGTCGCAGAGGTAAATTGACTTGAGTGACGGTACCCTGGATTCCATCCACAGACAATCGGTCTATAAGACCGACACTGCCGCCGTAGCGATTAATACTCGCTTTGGAAATAAGAAGCCCCATACCCAAGCCTTGTTGAGTAGTTTGAATGCGTTGATTGCCCAACTGTTGATGCAAGTCTGGATCTACTCCCGGCCCTCTATCCCAAATTTGCCAGCATAACTCCTGCTGATCCCAGCGAATATCTATGTGCAAATTGTCGGGGTTGGCGTTGGCGGCATTGTTTAACAAATTAATCAATGCCTGGGCAATACTGGGGTGAAAGCTTACTTTTTGGGGCGCCAGGTACTGTGCAAAAGCCGTAGTGAATTTCGCCTCCGGGCGCAGTAGTTGCCAGTGATCCAAAATCGATTGGCAATAGCTGCGCAAGTCTGACTCTTCTACAATTCCCTCTTTATTGTATTCGGCGGTGGTAACCAGGCGGCGCAGTGTAGAGGAGCAAATTCCCACTTGGGTTTGCAATAGCGTCAGGTCCTGTTGCAGTTCGCTGTCATCAGCATAGGTCGAGCGCAGTTCGCCCAACAGAAGTTTTATGGTGGCCAAGGGCGTCCCCAGTTCGTGGGCGGTGCCAGCGGCCAGGGTCGCCACTGCCAACAGCTGCTCATTGCGCAACTCATCTTCACGTTTACGTTTGAGCAGTGCTTCGCGATTCGCCAGGTCGCGTGCCATTTTCACGACAAAATAGGTAACTAGTCCGGCGCTGATAAAAAAGTTTATCCACATGCCCAGCACATGGGTGTTGAGCTTGTGACTCATGCTGTGATGTTCGGGAGCGAGGATGGGGAGGGGAATATAAAAGAACAAAAGCAGGCTGTAACTGAATAGTGAGATGAGCGAAATCAGTAGTGCAAAATAGCCCTGAAGGCTGGCGGCAGCAATGCAAATAGGGACTAAAAAATAGGAGATAAATGGATTATTGGCTCCGCCACTGCCGTAAAAAATTAAACTCAGGGCGATGATATCAATCAGCAATTGGGTAAAAAATTCTGTGCTGGTTACCGGCAGGCTGCGTTTAAGGCGCCAGTAGGTGAGCAGGTTGAACAGGCTCAAACCCAGCAAGTAGGGCAGCACCCAGGGCCAGGCCAGATCCAGCTCTTTGTGCCAGATAAAATAGCCAAACGCCAACCAGAGGCAGGCTAGGATAAAACTGCGAATCAACACCCAGGACTTGAGTTGAGCGCGCTGATTTGCAGAGACATCTACTGGGCCAGTAAGCATAGGGGGCAATTACCAGGGGAAATAAAGCGCAATTATAAACCAGCTGAAATGTGCGTTAGGGAGTTTGCATGTTTTCCAGGTGCGACAGTTTGTCACAGCTTTAACAGTTCTCAACCCGAGTACCAAGGGCGACTGGTGTATACTGCGCGCGGTTTTTAATCCCTAGCTCTGCCCTCAAGGCACGTCCACATATTCCATGAATCACGCGTTACAACCTACCCTGACTGAGGGCAAGGTTTCCCATCAGCTCAAAAGCCTGGCACAGCCTTTGGTATGGGGGCTGTTGGCGACTATGTCGCTCAATGCGGTGGAGACCTTTTATATCGCCCATCTTGGGCGCGAACCCCTGGCAGCTTACAGTTTTACCTTTCCGGTCATTATGGTGCTGACCAGTCTGGCAATCGGCCTTGGTGCCGGGACTTCCTCAGCAGTATCGCGTGCAATTGGCGAGGGCGACGCCGGTAAAGCCAGGCGCTTGGCAACTGATGCCATGGTGCTTACGTTTTTGGTTTCGCTGGTAGTGTGCTTTTTGGGCTGGTGGCAACTGGAGCCGCTGTTTCGCTTGATGGGGGCTAGTGACGCGCTGATTCCGCACATACGCGGCTATATGTCGATTTGGTACCTGAGCGCACCTATGCTGATGGTGCCTATGGTGGCGCTATCCTCTCTGCGCGCTATGGGGATGAGTCAGGTCCAGGGCTACCTGATGAGCGGCACAGCCCTGTTCAATATGCTGCTTGGTCCGCTCTTAATATTTGGCTTACTTGGTTTGCCCCAGCTAGGGCTTGAAGGTGCGGCCTGGGCGACCTTGATTACCCGCAGTTTTATGTTGTGCATCGCACTTTATATTCTCCAGGTCCGGGTGAAAATGCTTACCAATCCCTTCGATCATTGGCATAAGTTGAAGGAATCCTGGATGACGATTGTGGAGGTGGGTGTGCCCGCCATGGTCGCCAACGTTATTATTCCCCTGGCCAGTGGCATAGTGGTGACTATGGTGGCCAGCTACGGCACCGACGCTGTGGCGGGGTTGGGGATAGCGGTAAGGGTTGAACCCTTGGCGCTTATTGTGTTTTACGCCCTGTCCGGGGTCGTCGGGCCATTTTTTGGGCAGAACTCGGGGGCGCGCATTTTTAATCGTTTAACTGAGGCGGTTTCCGTTCTCACTCGCTTTAGTTTAGCCCTGGGGCTATTGCTTGCCCTGCTGTTGTGGGGCCTGGGCGGTCATATCGCCAGCCTCTTTGGACATCATCCAGAGGTAATTCGGATTGCTGTAGTCTACTTTGCCATA
>CBINKF010000299.1:0-4654 GCA_966251115.1 uncultured Cellvibrio sp. | reverse complement strand
AGTTTCGAGATGTGGGCCTTATCTTCTGCTGGTGATGTTGAATTTTTGGTGCTTGTTTCGGAAGGCTCCGGCCCAAACGGCACCGGCTCATACGCTGGCCCAGTTGCCTCCACCATTTCCAGCTTTTTGGCGGGTGGTGCCATAGGCGGCATAGGGATTTTGTAGGCGAGCAGTTCACCTGTGGCCAATTGGTTTAATACCTTGTCGAGCGAGCTGCCTTTGCTGTCGCTGGTGTAGAGCTTCTGGTGTTCGAGATAGGCGAGTAGGGTTTGCGGTGCTATTCCCAGCTCGTTAAGTAATTCGCGTGCCGCTTGGGGGCTGTTGAGCGCCACTGGGCTTTGATTGCTGGCGCTGTGGGGTTGCGGGCCTTGGATGATGCACAGGCCCATGTCCTGTTTGCCGCGAATGCTGCGCACGGCATCCAGGCGAGGCAGTTTGTAGAGTTTTAAATCACCGCGCATGATGGATTTGGCCACTGCCTGGTGGATCTCGGCGGGATGGTTGGAGCTGTAGGCGATTGGGCTGTGGCTTGAACGCTGAAGTATTTGCAGCCACACACGCGGTTCTATCGGCAGGCGCGCCACAAAGCGTTGGGTCAGATAGGGATCGTTGCGATATAGCTGGGCGGCAGAGGATTTGGGTTTGCCGCTACGGCTGGTAAGCTCGTAACTTTGGCCGTCGAAAGCTTTGATGGTCAGGTTGATCACTGAAGCGTCCTTGTATGTGAATTTTGGCGATGGCGCTAGTTTAAAAGCGGCGCCGTGCTTGTCCAGTGGCACCGAAGGTAAATCACTGCGGTTGTGATGCAGGTCGCTTATTAAGCCACCTTAGTGTAATGACATAGCGCAATGGCATATCTGGTAAAAACTTAACTTAAAATCGAAAAACTAAAATTAAAACCCCGACCTGGCCGGGGTTTTAATTTGGGGGTACTTATTCGCCTGACAGGCCGACATAGACCTCGTGTACATCGTCGTCATCGTCGATGGCAGCGAGGAAGGCTTCCACTTCGGCCAGGGCGTCGCCACTCAGGTTGACCGGGTTTTTCGGCTTGTAGCCGAGCTTGGCGCTTTCCACGTGAAAGCCAAAACCGGGCAGGGCTTTGGATACCAGATCCAGATCAGTCATATCGGTGTAGAAGGTGGCAGTGCCATCTTCGCCCGCTTCAAAATCCTGGGCGCCCGCTTCAATGGCCGCCATTTCGATGTCGGCATCGGCGCTGGTCGCTGTGGCTTCAATAATGCCCAGGTGGTCGAAATCCCAGGACACAGAACCGGAGGAGCCCAGTTGGCCTTTGCGGAACAGGCCGCGAATATTGGAGATGGTGCGGTTCACGTTGTCGGTGAGGCACTCGACAATTACCGGCACCTGGTGCGGGGCAAAGCCTTCATAGACCACTTTTTCGTAGTTGGCACCGCCGTCGAGCTGGCCAGAGCCTTTTTTGATGGCGCGCTCCAGGGTCTCACGGGTCATAGAGGCTTTTTTCGCCGCTTGAACCGCCAGGCGCAGGCGTGGGTTCATATCCGGATCAGCGCCATTGCGCGCGGCAATCATGATCTCTTTGGTGAGCTTGGTAAACATCTTGCCTTTAGCATTGGCGGCTTCTTCGCGATGCTTGGCTTTCCACTGAGCACCCATTATGTGGCTCCTCGGTCTAGGTTATTGTCTGGTTTGAGCGAGCTCAAAGGCTCGCTCGTCTGTGCATTAATTTTGGGGCATTAGTTTTTGTGCAGTGCGCTGTTCAGCTGCAGTGCGGTTTTGTTAGCAACCGCTTCAACGCGGCCGCTAATGGAATTGCGGCGGAACACCAGGTCGGAGAGTCCGGCCAGGTCGCGCGCTTTTACGGTTTTCACTTCGGCGCCTGAGTCGTCGAGCAGGACAACCTTGGTACCGGCGGTGATATAGAGGCCAGATTCTACTTTGCAGCGGTCGCCGAGGGGAATACCTATGCCAGCGTTGGCGCCGATCAGGCTCTCTTTACCTACGGAGATGACGATATTGCCGCCGCCGGAGAGGGTGCCCATGGTGGAGCTGCCACCGCCCAGGTCGGAGCCGGCGCCGACAAATACGCCGGCGGAGATGCGGCCTTCGATCATCGCTGGGCCTTCGGTGCCAGCGTTAAAGTTGACGAAGCCCTCGTGCATGATGGTGGTGCCTTCACCCAGATAGGCGCCCAGGCGCACGCGCGCGGTGTGGGCGATACGCACGCCGCTGGGCACTACGTAGTTGGTCATCTTGGGGAATTTATCCACGCAGGAAACTTCCAGATCTTCGCCGTTCAGGCGCGCCTGCAGCTGGCGCTCGGGCAGTTCACTCAGGTCGATGGCGCCCTGGTTAGTCCAGGCCACATTGGGCAGCACACCAAAGATACCGGCCAGCACTGTGCCGTGGGGTTTAACCAAGCGGTGCGACAGCAGGTGCAATTTTAAATAGGCTTCGGGCACCGAGCTGGGGCTGGCATCAGTGGCCAGCAGGGTGACCACCAGGGGGCGGTCACTGCTGGTGAGGTGAGTGGCCAGTGCGGCTTGCGCGCTGTCACCAGCTTCGCTCAGAGCTTCGGCGATTTCGTCGGCCTGTTCGTGATTAATGGCGATAGCCTGGTTACCTTCGCTGTAGCCAACCACTTTGGCGATAGCGGTGGCGGTTTTCGCAGATGGGTTAAGCAGGGGCGCCGCGTAAAAAACTTCCAGCCAGTCGCCTTTGGCGTTTTGTGTGCCTACACCCAGGCCCAGACTATAAAGAGTTGTCATCGCATGTCCTCACATTTGCTTGCAGTAAATAATTAGTTAAAAAGTTTTTGATAGTCGGCTTCTTTGAATCCGACCTGACGCAGGGCGCCTGTATCCAGCAGCGGGCGCTTAATCAGTGTTGGATTGTCCACAATGATCTGCACAGCGGTCTCGCTGTTAAAGGCGTTCTTCTGGCTATCGCTTAATTCTTTCCAGGTAGTGCTGCGCTTGTTCACCAGGGTATCCAACCCCAACTCGGCTATCCAGCTTTGCACTTGCGCGGCGGTTAAGCCGTCTGCGCGGAAATCGTGGAATTCGTAATTGACGCCGCGCTGTTCGAGCCAGCTGCGCGCCTTTTTAACTGTGTCGCAGTTTTTAATACCGTAGAGTCTGTTCATAACCATCAAATTAACAGTGTCAGTTTTTTAAGGTTTTAATACCAACTTGGGTTTTTTGCGATTGGGGTAGCAGGTGCGGCAAATATCGCACACTGTGCCATCGCAGCCACGTGCCGAGCAGTACTCGCGCCCGTAATAAATAATTTGCAAGTGCAAGGCGTTCCAGGTGTCTTTGGGGAACAGTCGCTTCAAGTCTTTTTCAGTCTGCACCACATTTTTGCCATTGGTTAAACCCCAGCGCTGGGCCAATCGGTGTATATGGGTGTCCACCGCAAAGGCTGGGTGGCCAAAGGCCTGGCTCATGACGACGCTGGCGGTTTTGTGGCCCACGCCGGGCAGTTTTTCCAAAGCTTCCCAATCGTCCGGCACCTGGCCATTGTGCTCGTTGACCAGCATCTGCGAGAGCACCGAAATCGCCTTGGATTTTTGCGGCGATAAACCGCAGGGGCGAATAATTTCCTGGATTTTTTCCACTGGCACTTTCGCCATGTCGTAGGGATTGTCAGCCAGTTCAAACAAGGCGGGCGTAACAGTATTCACCCGCTCATCGGTACACTGCGCCGAAAGTAATACCGCTACTAACAAGGTGTAGGCATCTTTGTGCTGCAGTGGAATGGGCGGCTCAGGGTAGAGCTGCTGCAATCGCTGCAGAATAAATTCTACCCGCTCGGCTTTGCTCAGGTTTTTCGCGCTATTCATTACAGCTTAGAGGCCTTGCACCAAAGCTTTGATGCGCTCGGCCGCCTCTATGCACTCCGCAAGCGGGGCCACCAGCGCCATACGCACATAGTCTTTGCCGGGGTTTAAACCCTCGGTTTCGCGCGCTAGAAAGCTGCCGGGCAATACCGTGACTTTTTGCTGGGCAAAGAGCTGTTGGGCAAACAGCTCGCCTTTAATAGGCGTTTTGGGCCAGAGGTAAAAACTGGCATCGGGTCTTGTAACGGGCAGCACTCCCTCGAGGATGCGCAGCACCGCATCAAATTTTTGTCGATAGGCCTCTCGGTTGTCGATTACATGCTGCTCATCGCGCCAGGCGGTGACGCTGGCCAGTTGCGTAGGTACGGGCATGGCGCAGCCGTGGTAGGTGCGGTAGAGCAAAAATTTTTCCAGGATTTGAGCATCGCCGCCGACAAAGCCGGAGCGCAAACCGGGCAGGTTGGAGCGCTTGGACAGGCTGTGAAATACCACGCAGCGGGCGAAGTCGTCGCGGCCCAATTCGGCACAAGCTTGCAATAATCCCGCAGGCGGATTGGCTTCATCAAAGTAAAGCTCGGAATAGCACTCGTCTGAGGCGATCACAAAGTCATACTGGTCGGCCAGGGCAATTAATTTTTTCAGCTGCGCTGTGTCCATTACGGCGCCGGTGGGGTTGCCGGGGGAGCAGATAAACAGCAGCTGGCAGCGCTGCCACGCATCAGCGGGCACAGCGTCAAAATCGGGAATGAAATTATTGTCTGGCGTGTAGTTTAAAAAGTGCGGCTGGGCGCCGGCGAGAAGCGCGGCACCTTCGTAAATTTGGTAGAAGGG
>CBINKF010000298.1:0-4656 GCA_966251115.1 uncultured Cellvibrio sp. | reverse complement strand
GTAAACATCACCCCCTGGTCGATTAGCCATTCAATAGCGGCCTTGCTGTGTTCGACGGTAAAGCGCACCGCATCCTCGTGGCAGAGGCCGGCACCCGCCACCAGGGTATCAGCGACATGGGCTTCGATGGAGTCCTGGTCATCCAGAACCGCCGCTATACCGCCCTGGGCAAACCAGGTGGAGCCGTGGTTCACCAGGGTTTTACACAAAACGGCGACTTTGGCCTGCTGGGCTAGACTCAAAGCCAGCGTCAGACCGGCGGCACCGGAGCCAATAACCAATACATCGTGCAGGTAGTGTTTGTTCATCGCGAATCTCAGTAGGTAAATCAACCAGTTAGCGTGAGCAGTATATCAATCCTTTGGGTTCTGGCTAAGTTATCCTTGAGCTGTAAGAATTTTCCTGTATAGCAGCGGCTGCCCGTATAATGCGCGGAGAACTTTTAAGCCAAGGTTCTGTCTATTGGCCAGTTCCTTTCAATAGCGTTCATAAGCCGCATGTCTGTAGTGATGATGAACAAAGAGCCACTGCCCATCAAACGAGCAAGCTCAGATGAAAAACATAGGCCTTATCCCGGGGGGGATGGGGCGCTTGGGGGTTATAGAATGACAGCGCAAGTAGCGCCCGATGTAGACCAGCAGCTGGTTGAACGCGTCCAAAAAGGCGATAAACGCGCTTTTGATTTGCTGGTAGTCAAGTACCAGCACAAGGTGTTGGCGGTAATTGGTCGCCTGATTCGCGACAGCGCCGAGGCGCAGGACGTGGCTCAGGAGGCTTTTATCAAGGCCTACCGCGCCCTGCCCAATTTTCGTGGTGACAGTGCCTTTTACACCTGGATTTACCGAATCGCGATCAATACCGCTAAAAACCATATAGTTGCGCGCAACCGGCGCCCACCGTCCAGTGATTTGGATGTGGATGAGGCGGAGTTTTACCCCGGTAATGATGCGATCCATGAGATGAACACTCCCGAGCACAACCTGCTGCGGGACGAGCTCAGGGACACTATTGAGTTGGCCTTTCAGGATCTTCCACCTGATTTGCGCACGGCGGTAACCCTGCGCGAGATGGAAGGGTTGAGTTACGAGGAAATCGCCGAGGTGATGGAGTGCCCGGTAGGTACCGTAAGGTCGCGTATTTTTCGCGCGCGCGAGGCGATAGATAAGCGCATCAAGCCGCTGATCGAAGATTTCTAACCAGCCTGGCGGACTAGCGGATTTTCGTCGGTTCGGAAAGGGAGGTTGGTACGAAAAACGAAATTTGCACATTTTTTTCAAATTTCGTGAACCATTCCTAACCTCTCTAGTCCTACAGAGTACGCCAAGAGTGATGAGTAAAAACTCAGGCAGCGGAACTAGTAATGGGCTGAACTGGTAATGGGCTGAACTGGTAATGAAAAGTTGCTCGTTGTAGCCAAGTTGGCACTAACCTGAATTGTTTGATGCGTGTAAGTCCTTAAATCGACGGCCCCACAGGGCCTAACCAGCGATTGTACCGATTATCCAAGAGGCACCTGTAAGAATGTCAGAACAAATCCAACAGCAAGCGCTAGAAGAAGCCCTGTCTGCCCTGATGGACAACGAGGCTTCCGAGTTGGAAATAATGCGCCTGCTCAAGGCCTGCGACGGCCAAGACGAACTTAAATCCACCTGGGCGCGCTACCAAATAGCCAGTGCCGCTCTGCGCAGTGATTTACCCACCCTGGCCAGCGCCGATTTCGCGTCGCGTATCAGTGTCGCCATAGCCGATGAAGAGACCTATTCGGCAGCGGGTCCAGAGCTCAAATCAGCTCAGGAGTCACTGGATCAGTCGGCGTCTATTAGCGCGCCTATGCCCTGGTGGCAGCAGCTTGGTCGCGTCGCTGTGGCGGCTTCTGTAGCTGGGGCTCTGGTAGTTGGTGTTCAGCAGTATCAGGGGTTGAACAATCAGGCACTGGTCGCTGATTCGGCACCCGCCGCCAGCGCTCAACCAAATCAGGTAACACCGGCAGATTTACCATCAGGTATTAACGCTCCCGCGCTTTCGGCGCGTACTGTGGCGGTGCAAAGCGGTTATGAAACCCGACCCCAGGAAACCCGCCGCGTGTTGTTTGTTCCCCGTCAGGAAGCCACTCCAGTTTATAACGATGAAGTGAGCACCTATGTCAATCAGTTGATTGAAGAGCATTCAGGTAATGCTGCGGCGAATAGTGGTCAAGGCATGTTGCCCTTCACCCGGGTAATCCTGACTGACGATGAATAGACCTCAGGGCCACACCAAGCCTCTGAGTACAGCAATACAGTTTTCCCTTCCAGCTTTAATCCCGACTAATGAGCAGCTAAGCTGCTCATTAATTTTTCACTTCAAGAGTTTTCCATGCGCACTCTCGCTTCCCTAAGATCCTACTGTGTTTGGTGTCTGTTCTCCGGTGTTTTATTGCTGCCCTTGGTGGCGCAGGCTGCAGACCCGGCTGCTGGGCAGGGTCAGGCCGAGGCTGTGGTTCAACCCCTATCGGTGGAGGAGTTGTTGAATAAAATGGCTACCACCTCGCACCAGCTGAACTATAGCGGCAGCTTTACCTACCAGCGCAAGGATTATCCAGCGCTGCAGGGTTTTAAGGTATTCCACTGGGTGGAAAATGGCATAGAGCATGAGCGCCTGCAGTACCTCAATGGGCCCGAGCGTGAAATTTCCCGCTCGGGAAAGGCCTGGGACTGCGAATCCCTGGGGGATGAGTTGCTTCAGGGTAAGTTTCTGGGGCTGGGTGACAACGGTGCCAAGTTGGGTGATTTTTATCGCTTTGAAGTGCTTGGCAGCGAGCGAGTTGCGGGGCGCAATACCACCATGCTCACGGCTATACCGCGCGATCTGTTTCGCTTTAGTTACATCCTGAGTATCGACAACGAAACCGGCCTGGTGCTTAAGTCCTGGTTGGTGGATGAGGCGGGGCGCCCGATGGAGCGCTATCAGTTTGTCGATTTACAAATGAATCCGGATCTGGCTGAGATCAAGCAACAACCCCAGCCCAGGTTACACAGGGCCAGTGACGTGGATATCAGCGAATGCAACCGGGTGGCGGCCAAACAGCCGGAAAAATGGCAGCTGTTGTGGGTGCCACCGGGATTTGCGTTTGTCGGCCAAAAAGTCGTGCGCGAAGATATAGACATGCTGATGTATACCGATGGCTTAACCTCCTTTTCAGTATTTATCGAACCGGCGCACTCGGCTATTCCGGAAGGCGTTGCGCAGCGCGGGGCGACCCTGGCGGTAATGGACTCGCTCAAATTCAAAGATACTTTTTACCGGGTGACAGTTGTGGGTGAAATTCCGGTCGTCACCGCCCAAAAAATTGCGCAGAATATAGGAGGGCTCTAGCCCCGACTGTTAGCCGCGAGAGGTGAATCATGATTCTGGAAACTGGCAAAATTGTCTCGGTAGAAACTGAAGGCGTCTGGGTGGAAACTATCCAGCGATCAGTGTGCGGCAGCTGCAAGGCCGAAAAAGGCTGTGGTCAGAGTCTGATGAGCAAATGGGGCGGTCAGACGTCCTACCTGTGGGTGTTGCTCGATGGGCGCAGCCCGGCTGACTACCATCTGGGCGATGAAATCCGGATAGGAATCCCCGAGGATGTCATTGTCAAGGCATCCCTCCTAGCTTATGTGATGCCGCTGATAAGCATGATGCTGGGTACGGTTCTGGCCCAAAAAATCTGGGCGCAGGACGGTTATACCGCCCTGGGGGCGTTGGTCGGTTTGCTGCTAGGGGGCGCTATCCTGCGCTGGCACGCCCATGTGAGCCGCCGCGATACGCGCCTGCAGCCGGTATTGGTGGATGAGCGCCAGCCACTAAAATTCTGCGCGGCGCCGCAGCACTAAGATGTTGCGCGTCAGCGCCCAGGTCCAAATTCCCTTCGCTGAAATCCAGCTTTGGGCGGTGCGCGCTCAGGGCGCGGGCGGGCAAAACGTCAATAAGGTGTCGAGTGCGATACATTTGCGTTTTGATATCCCCAAGTCGTCGCTGAGTGAAATCTATAAGCAGAGGCTACTAGCGCTGAATGACAAGCGTATTACCAGTGATGGGGTTCTGCTCATTAAAGCGCAGCGTTTTCGCACCCAGGAACAAAATCGCGAAGATGCTTTGCAGCGCCTTGTGGAGGTAATTCGCACCGCGCTGCACAGCCCCAAATTTCGGGTGGCTACCAAACCCAGTTACAGCAGCAAACAGCGGCGCCTTGAGGGCAAAAGTCAGCGCGCTGCAGTTAAGCAAACGCGCCAGAAAATCCTGATTGACTAAGCGAATTTTGCCTGATTAATCGAGCTGCAGAGCCGACTCAGGCGTCCTGCGCCAACGTGCTGTTGGCGGAAGCGCTGACGCCCCAATCAGCCCAAAGCTGCTGTTGCAATTGATCCAGGTTTTCCCCTTTTGCGTGCAGCATCCAGTTGACCAATGCTTTGGCAACATCCGGGTAGGTGTGGGGCCTGGGGGCGGGCAGGGGCAACCAGCGCGCTATGGTTTCCCTGTCTAATTTTTTAGCAACCGATCCAAAGCCCAATCGCTCCAATGCCAAGGCATTGGATTTTTGCTCCATTTGCCCGGCCACCGGGTTTACCAACAGTTTTTTCCCCAGCTGAATCGCCTCGCTTGGCAATTCGAAACCGGCGCTGCAAATTACCCCTT
>CBINKF010000297.1:0-4685 GCA_966251115.1 uncultured Cellvibrio sp. | reverse complement strand
GTTTTTTGACAAGTGTTTCTGTCAGATTTGGCGTCGAAATTTCTGTTTGCTTATACTTAATGGTTCCCGCCTGTTAGAAAGAAAATTTTAGCAGCTTGCGGCCAATGGGTTTTGAAGAATTTCAAATTTTTATGGGAAGAGCGCAGATATTGAGCAGGCGAATTAGGTTATGCCCGGATTGGTTTGCAGTAGTTGCAAAAAACAATTGGCAGCTTGGCTGAGGCTGCGTTGATTGTGATGAATTGAGCCCAGTGGGCGCAGTATGCGCGCGTGGTCAACCGCCAGGCCGGTTAGTTGGTCGTCAATCATCCGGCTGGGTAAAACACCCCAGCCAAGGCCGACACTGAGCATCATTTTGATCAGATCCAGGTGATTGGTGACCATGGTGATTTCAAGTGTCAGCCCCTGGCTATCAAAAAGGTTTTTAATCAGGCGCGTGGTATAGGTGTTTATGTCGGGCATTATTGCCCGGTGTCGGCTCAGATCGGCAAAACTCAGCGGCGAATGGGTGGCAAGCGGGTGATTGGGGGCGGCGACAAAACGCAGTTCGTCCTGCCACAGCTGGGTGACACTGACACGTTGATTGGACTCCAGCGCCAGGGTTACCAGGGCCAAATCGAATCTGCCTTGCAACACCTCCTGGTAAGCCTGTTCCGAATCGAGAAAGTGTAAATCCAGCTGAACGTCTGGGTAGCTTTGCGAGTATTGACGCAAATAGGGCGGCAGGTAATGCAAACCTATGTGGTGACTGGTGGCGATACTTAACTTGCCTGATATTGCGCCCTGCAAATCGGCTATGGCTTGGGCGGCAGAATCCACCTGATTGAGAATCAATTTGGCGCGCGGCAGCAGCAGCTTGCCCGCTGGGGTAAGGGCGATTTGGCGACCGATGCGATCAAACAAAGGGGCGTTAACCTGTTCTTCCAGCAGTGCGATGCGCTTGCTTACGGCAGGCTGGGTAAGGTGCAGCTGTTCGGCAGCGGCGGAAAACGAGCCACATTCAGCCACAGCCACAAAAGCTTGAAGATGTTGAGTATCCATTTGATTATTATCTTTATATTCTCATTGGGAATGCAATCTATAAAAAACATAAATTTGTTTTATGGGTTGCTTGGTCGTAATATTCATCCTCAGTTTCAGTCAGTTCAACCCAGGTAATTACGGAGCGCCGGAATGTCCGCCAGAACCCTTTACGACAAGTTGTGGGATGCCCACCTTGTTAAGCAGAACGATGATGGTTCTGCACTCATTTATATAGATCGCCATATTGTGCACGAAGTAACTTCGCCCCAGGCGTTTGATGGCCTGCGCATGGCGGGGCGCAAGCCCTGGCGCGTGGACACCATTCTGGCTACGCCCGATCACAACGTGCCGACTACGCAAAAAGAGCGCGCCCACGGTGTCAGCGGTATTCAGGACCCGGTCTCGCTGATTCAGGTAAAAACCCTGGACGACAACTGCGATGAGTTCGGCATACTCGAATTCAAAATCAATGACGACCGCCAGGGCATTGTGCACGTGATTGGCCCGGAAACTGGCGCCTGTTTACCGGGAATGACCGTGGTTTGCGGCGATTCCCACACCGCCACCAACGGTGCATTGGGCGCTTTGGCGCACGGCATAGGCACCAGTGAGGTTGAGCATGTGATGGCAACCCAATGCCTGGTAGCTAAAAAAATGAAAAACATGCTGATCAAAGTGGACGGCAAGTTGGGCGCGGGTGTGACACCCAAGGATGTGGTTTTGGCAATAATCGCCAAAATAGGTACCGCCGGCGGAACAGGTTATGCCGTTGAATTCGCTGGCGAGGTGTTCCGCGCTATGAGCATGGAAGGGCGCATGACCGTGTGTAACATGGCCATTGAAGCGGGTGCGCGCGCCGGCATGGTGGCGGTGGATCAAACCACCATTGATTATGTAAAAGGCCGTACTTTTGCGCCTAAAGGTGATTTCTGGGAAAAGGCTGTTGCCAACTGGCGCGATCTGGTGAGTGATGAAGGCGCTCACTTTGACGCTGTAGTTGAATTGGATGGTTCCAAAATCAAGCCGCAGGTCAGCTGGGGCACTTCACCGGAGATGGTAGTGGCCATTGATGACAAGGTGCCGGACCCGGCTAACGAAGCTGACCCGGTTAAGCGTAAAGATATCCTCCGTGCCCTGGAGTACATGGGTTTAAAGCCCAATCAGCCAATCGAATCCATTTATGTGGATCGCGTGTTTATCGGCTCTTGCACCAACTCCCGCATCGAAGATATTCGTGCCGCGGCGGCAGTAGTTAAAGGCAAACAAAAAGCGGCTTCGGTGAAAGAAGCGATAGTTGTGCCTGGTTCCGGCGCGGTCAAGGCTCAGGCGGAAGCGGAAGGTCTGGACAAAATTTTCACTGCTGCGGGTATCGAATGGCGCGAACCAGGCTGTTCCATGTGCCTGGCCATGAACGCCGACAAGTTGCAGCCAGGTGAGCACTGTGCCTCTACCTCTAACCGCAACTTCGAGGGGCGTCAGGGTTATGGTGGTCGCACTCACTTGGTGAGCCCGGAGATGGCAGCTGCTGCGGCAATTGCCGGTCACTTTGTCGATGTTCGCACTTTCAACTAGGAGCCAAAAATGAAAAGTTTTACTTTGGTAAAAGGTGTGGCGGCTCCTATGGATCGCGCCAATGTCGATACTGACATGATTATCCCCAAGCAGTTTTTGAAATCCATCAAGCGCACCGGCTTTGGTAAAAACCTGTTTGATGAGCTGCGCTATCTGGATGAAGGTAAGCCTGATCAGGAGTGTACCGGTCGTCCGATTAACACTGAGTTTCCGCTCAATTTCCCGCGCTACCAGGGTGCCAGCATCCTTTTGTCGCGCGAAAACTTTGGCTGTGGCTCAAGTCGCGAGCATGCTCCTTGGGCATTGGATGACTATGGCTTTCGCAGTGTTATTGCACCGAGTTTTGCCGATATTTTCTACAACAACTGCTTTAAGAACGGTTTGCTACCTATTACCTTGAGTGATGCCATAGTCGACCAGTTGTTTAATGAAATGTACGCATCTGAGGGCTATGAGTTAATTATCGACTTGGCTGCGCAAACTGTAACTACCCCCAGTGGTGAAAGCTTTGGCTTTGAAGTGGATGAATTCCGCAAGCACTGCTTGTTAAACGGTTTGGATGATATCGGCCTGACTTTGGAAAATGCCGATGCCATTCGCGCCTATGAGCAAAAACGCCGCGCTGAAGCGCCCTGGCTGTTTGATCACGCAATCTAATTTATTTTTTTACGGAGTGGATCTGTGGGTAAGCATATTTTAATTCTCGAAGGCGATGGTATAGGCCCGGAAATCGTGCGCGAAGCGCGCAAAGTTTTGGATGTGGTAAACGCCAAGTTCGATTTGGGTCTGACTTTTGAAAACGAATTGATGGGCGGCTGCGCCATTGATGTTCACGGTGTGCCCCTGGCGGATTCCACCCTGGAGCGCGCACGTCAGGCGGATGCCATCCTCTTGGGCGCCGTGGGTGGTCCCAAGTGGGATAAGCTGGACCGCTCGATTCGCCCGGAAAAAGGCTTGCTGAAAATTCGCTCGCAATTAGGGTTGTATGCCAACTTGCGTCCGGCGCTGCTCTATCCGCAATTGGTGGGTGCTTCCTCGCTAAAACCAGAAGTGGTTTCCGGCTTGGATATTTTGATTGTGCGTGAACTGGCGGGCGGCATCTATTTTGGTGAGCCGCGCGGTATTCGCACCCTCGAAAACGGTGAGCGTGAAGGTTACAACACCTACAAATACTCCGAGAGCGAGATTGTCCGCATCGGCCGCACCGCCTTTGAAATGGCGCGCAAGCGCAATGGCAAGGTCTGCTCGGTGGACAAGGCCAATGTGCTTGAAGCCACTATGCTCTGGCGCGAGGTGATGGATGAGTTGGCGAAGGAATATTCCGACGTGGAACTCTCCCATATGTATGTGGATAACGCCGCTATGCAACTGGTGCGCGCGCCCAAACAGTTCGATGTAGTGGTGACTGGCAACATGTTTGGTGATATTTTGTCTGATGCTGCTGCAATGTTGACCGGTTCCATTGGTATGCTGCCTTCAGCGTCACTGGATAAAAATGGTCGCGGCATGTACGAGCCATGCCATGGTTCAGCACCGGATATCGCCGGGCAGGGCATTGCCAACCCTTTGGCGACTATTCTGTCGGTGTCCATGATGATGCGTTACTCGCTCAATTTGCCCCAGGTGGCAGATGCCATTGAGCAGGCGGTGGGCAAGGTGTTGGATCAGGGCTATCGCACGGCGGATATCTATACCCAAGGCACGACTAAGGTATCCACTTCACAAATGGGCGATGCAGTAGTTGCAGCCCTGGCATAAACCAAATCGGTAAGGGTTAAGGTCGATTGTTATAACTTGCCTCGGCTCTCAGGCTTGAGGTCAATCAGCGTTATTAAAGAGAGATTGCGATGAAAGTAGGTTTTGTAGGTTGGCGCGGTATGGTCGGCTCCGTTCTTATGGAGCGAATGACAGCAGAAAACGATTTTGCCGATATTGAGCCAATTTTCTTCACCACCTCTAACGTAGGTGGTGCAGCTCCAGCGGTGGCAGCAGGCCTGCCAGCACTTAAAGATGCTTATTCAGTGGATGATTTGAAACAGTTGGATGTGATCCTGACCTGTCAGGGTGGCGATTACACCAATGAGATTTTC
>CBINKF010000296.1:0-4709 GCA_966251115.1 uncultured Cellvibrio sp. | reverse complement strand
GGCGCTGAGCGTCAAACTCACAGAGTAAAACTCCGTAGGCTTGGGGTGAATGCCGGGAGCGGACAAGGCGGGTCTCCAACTGGCGCAATTGATGCTGCCGCAAAAGCTGTTGATGCGCAGGGGCAATCCCCGCGCCCGCGCCCAACTCGGTATCGCAACTGAGGTCGAGCCCCCGATCCAGGGCTTCATACATTGCCTGGCGCAATTGCTCCATGGCCTGGGTGCGCGGGTCAAAATTGGCGGAGAAAGACACAGCTTCAAGCTGCAACTTGCGCCCATGGAGTAAGCCCAGGCTCACCCTTACAGCCCCCAAGCGAGTTGCCAAAAAATTTACCAGGACAATGGCGGTTTCGCCCAGGCTGGCTTCTTTTAACAGGCAGGAAATCAACAACAGGGCCTTGTCGCCCTCGCCCTCCGGCAACGCGAGATCCTTGTGGGCTTCTGGTTCACTCGCTCTGGTCTGCAGCATCAGCATGAACTGCAACCATTGCTGGCCGTTATGTAACGCCTTGATTACCGAAGGTAAGGCTTGCTTACCTGGGTCGCGCAACACCAGCACTACCAAGCCCCACAACTGCTCGTCTATCTTTAGCGGGTTCACCAGGAGCAACTTTCCCGCCGCCAGCGGCTGCAGATGCAAACGGCCCTTGTGAGCGGCAGCCTGGGCTCCACTGAGCAATGTATCTGACAAACCGGGAAATAAAGGAGAGGGCTGCCAATGCGCTGCTTCTTGCAACTGAAAATCCGCCTGGACCTGAGAATCACCCTGGACCAAATACAGACGAGCCGCGTCCACCTGCCCGAGGATCTGGCACTGCAACCTGAGCCACACTTGATAATAAAGCAAAGACGACTGCATCAAAAAAGCCGGAATTAAACTGAAGTTTTTAAGATTATTTTTATCCAGTATTACCTTAACTGAGGGTTTCGCCATCTTAACGCGAAATAAAATCTACAGAGACTGGACCCACAAAGCCCAAATAATAGCCTAAAGTTGAAAAATGCGCCAATAAGACCACTTCACCTGTCCCGAACAACAACCAATCAGAAATAGAAGCTGTTTAAGCCGCAGCCAATAAACTCTCAGCCCGGAGACCTGCGCCGGGCAATCTTGGCCAGTATTTGTTGTTTCTCAATCCTTGAAGCGCTGCCCCAGGCTAAAATTTCCGCCAAGGTGCGACCACATCCAAGGCAGATATCCTGCTGGTCCAGGCAGCAATTGCGCACACAGGGCGATGCCACTGCCTGCTCGCCCGCGCGCGCAGCCTCGGTGCCCTGTTCAACGGGTTGATTTGTATAGGTTAGCTCACTCATTTTTACAGCGGTATATAGCCCCTACCAATGCCTGGAATTGAACTTAACAATTTTGCCCCCAAGTTGCTATTGGCCTATTATGCCCACCAGTTTCGAATTACCCCTATTTTGCACCCAACGCATTTAGATAAGGACTCCCCTATGAGTGATGTACAGCACCATCGCCTGATTATCCTCGGCTCAGGCCCAGCGGGTTACACTGCCGCCATCTACGCCGCGCGCGCCAACCTTAAACCGGTGATCATTACCGGCATGCAGCAAGGCGGCCAATTAACCACCACTACCGAAGTGGAAAACTGGCCGGGCGGTGTTCACGACCTGCAGGGGCCGGATTTGATGGTGCAAATGCAAGAGCATGCCGAGCGCTTTAATACCGAAATTATTTTCGACCATATCCACGAAACTGTACTGACCGAGCGCCCCTTCAAGCTCATCGGCTCCAACACCTATACTTGCGACGCATTGATTATCGCCACTGGCGCTTCTGCCCAGTATTTAGGCCTGGAGTCTGAGCAGGCGTTTATGGGGCGCGGTGTAAGTGCCTGCGCCACCTGTGACGGTTTCTTTTACCGCGATCAAAAAGTTGCGGTGATTGGCGGCGGCAACACAGCGGTAGAGGAAGCACTTTATTTATCCAACATCGCCAGCGAAGTTACTCTGATTCACCGTCGCGACAAACTGCGCTCCGAAAAAATCCTGCAGGATAAACTCTTTGCCAAAGCCGCTAACGGCAATGTGAAAATCCTCTGGAACCACGAGCTGGAAGAGGTGCTGGGCGATAACTCAGGTGTAACTGGTCTGCGCGTAAAAAGCACAGTCGACGGCAGCACTCAGGAAGTTGCCGTAGCCGGTTTGTTTGTTGCCATTGGCCACAAACCCAATACCGATATTTTTGAAGGTCAGCTGGATATGAAAGACGGCTACATCAAAGTAAAAAGCGGTTTGGAAGGCAATGCTACCGCCACCAATATCCCCGGTGTATTTGCCGCGGGCGACGTGGCCGACCATATCTATCGCCAGGCGATTACCTCATCTGGCGCAGGCTGTATGGCGGCACTGGATGCCGAGAAGTTTCTCGACGACCTGTAACCTGTTGCCTTAACCCGAACCAACCCCAAAAGCCGCTGACTCCAGCGGCTTTTTTTCAACTCCAGCGTTTTTTAAAAAGTAACAACACAAATTAATATCAGGCGGGTTGTTTTAGCGGCGGACAATGAAACGTCTCTTTAATTTCGCCGCCATCCACCGAGTGCAAATGCACATCAAAACCCCACAACCTGTGCAGGTGCTTTAAGACCTCCTCGGTCGATTTACCTAGGGGCTTGCGATCGTGCATGGTGTGATGCAGGGTCAGCGAACGGTCGCCGCGCACATTCACTTCATAAATTTGCAAGTTGGGTTCGCGATTACCCAGGTTGTATTGCCCCGCCAGGGATTCACGCAAACGACGAAAGCCCTGCTCGTTATGAATAGCATCCACCTGAATTTTTTCTTCGCGGTCATCATCCACAATGCTAAAGAGCTTTAAATCGCGAATGACCTTGGGCGATAGGTACTGCTGAATAAAACTTTCATCCTTAAAGTTTTGCATGGCGAAATGAACCGTTTTATTCCAATCCGCCCCGGCTATCTCAGGAAACCACTGAAAATCCTCAGCGGTGGGGTTTTCGCAAATCCGGCGAATATCGGTAAACATGGCGTAACCCAGGGTGTATGGGTTAATTCCACTGAAATAGGGGCTGTCGTAGGGAGGTTGCGCAATCACCGAGGTATGGGATTGTAAAAACTCGAACATAAATCCATCGGTGACATAGCCGCGATCGTAAAGCGCATTAAGCAGGGTATAGTGCCAAAAGCAGGCCCACCCCTCGTTCATCACCTGAGTTTGGCGCTGGGGATAAAAATACTGGGCAATTTTGCGCACAATACGTATTACCTCGCGCTTCCACGGCTCCAGCAAGGGGGCGTTCTTTTCTAAAAAGTAGAGAATATTTTCCTGTGGCTCTTTTGGAAACCGGGGAGCCGTTCGCGCCGCATCTTCCGCGTGGGCTTTGGGAATAGTTCGCCAAAGATCATTGACTTGTTTTTGCAGGTACTCTTCCCGCTCCTGTTGGCGCAGCTCCTCTTCGTGGGCCGAAATTGGATAGGGGCGTTTATATCTATCCACACCATAATTCATCAGCGCGTGACAGGAATCCAACACCTCTTCAACCTGAGCAATACCAAAGCGCTCCTCACATTTGGCAATATAATTTTTGGCAAACACCAGATAATCAATAATTGAACTGGCGTCTGTCCAGGTGCGGAATAAATAATTGCCCTTAAAAAATGAGTTGTGACCATAACAGGCATGCGCAATCACCAGCGCCTGCATGGCCATAGTATTCTCCTCCATCAGATAGGCGATGCAGGGGTTGGAGTTGATGACAATTTCATATGCCAACCCCATCTGACCGCGTTTGTAGGAATACTCCGTGCTGAGAAAATGCTTGCCATACGACCAATGGTTGTAACCTATAGGCATTCCTACCGCAGCATAGGCATCCATCATCTGCTCGGAGCTAATCACCTCAATCTGATTGGGATAAGTATCCAGGCCATACTCGCGCGCAAGTTCGCCAAGCACCTTGTCACATTCCTGAATCAGTTCAAAAGTCCATTCAGATGAGGTGAAAATCGGTTTCTTCATAGACGACATCTCTGCAGCTCAATAGCCGATAAGTAATTGCGCAAACCCAGATTTTTTAAGCCACCTTTTTATGAAATAATTCGCGAAATACCGGATATATGTCTTCAACGCCAATAATATGCTGGAGTGCAAAGCACTCGGGAAACAGGGCTTTCACTTCCTCGTAAGTACGCCACAGTGACTGGTGTTCATTGGGCGTAATTTCAATATAGGAAAAGTACTGGCAAACCGGCAGCAGCTTTTCAAGCATAATATCGCGACAGTTTTCCGAATCGTCACCCCAGTTATCACCATCGGAAGCCTGGGCGCCATAAATATTCCATTCCTCTGGCGAATAGCGCTCTTCAATAATCTGGTGCATCAATTTAAGTGCACTCGACACTACCGTACCACCCGTTTCACGCGAGTGAAAAAATTCGTCCTCATCCACTTCTTTTGCGCTGGTATGGTGGCGAATAAAAACAATTTCCGTTTTTTCGTAATTCCGCTGTAAAAACAAATAAAGCAGGATAAAAAAGCGTTTGGCGATATCCTTGGTGGCCTGATCCATGGAGCCGGAGACATCCATCAAGCAAAACATAACAGCCTTGGAACGAGGTACAGGTTGCTTGATAAGCAGGTTGTATTTCAAGTCGAAGGTATCCAACCAAGGGATACGGGCAATGGTTGCACGCAGCTGCTTTGCTTCTTCAACAAGGGAAATATA
>CBINKF010000295.1:0-4744 GCA_966251115.1 uncultured Cellvibrio sp. | reverse complement strand
CTACCGAACTTGCGCAAAGTGAAACTGAATTCTTACAGGGCGTTTCTCCAATGCGCAATCAATATATTGTGCAGTTTGTTGCAGAGCAGGGCAGTACCAGCGGGCTTGCCCAGTGGTTCAGGTCGAGCAATAACGGGCAAACAATTGTTAAGTTTTACGAAAATAACTTTGAAATTAAAACTGTGTCGGGTAAGCGCATACTGCTCGTTGACAACCCCTCTCCCGGGGTGGCCGAAATTCAACGGCACCTGCTCTTAACTGAAGTTGAAAATGTCTATAACGCTAAGACTTACGACTATACCTACACTGGTATTGGCGAAGGTGAATACATACCGGCCGGTGAACAGCACCAGAGTCAAAGTATTCAGTTTAATTTTGCAACCGAGGCGAGGGTATTTAACCGCATAGCTGGTGAAAATGTGCTCGCCAATGCCAGCCTTGCCGAAACGCAGGAAAACTTACAGCGTTGCACGGATGCTTGGGCCAATAACCAATCTGATTTTACCACTGAGCTTGCCAAGTGCGTCACCCCGCGCGGCGGCCCTGTATTTGACTATTTCTTTACCGGGCGCAGCTTTAAAGTGATCAATTCAGATGGACAGAACCAGGATCTGGAAGCCTCTATGGTGTTTGCAGAAACTACGATGACTTACAGTGTGCCCTCGCTTGAATTTGAGCGAGAGTATAACTGGATAATTGATGAGGATGGCGACCTGCTGCTGACTTCAACCGCCGATGCTTATGGGCAGGGCAATGAAATTATCAAATTCCGTATGGTGGACCACGACCCTAACGAGATGCTATTTGTGAAACAGACAAGTTATTCCGCGAGTGAAAACTATGGGATAAGCAGTATTAAGTTGGTGTTTCTACCCTAAGATTATTCGCTCCCGCAAACAAAAATGCCTCGCTTAATGCGGGGCTTTTTTTTGTGCAAATGTTGATAGTTGCAGGGCTAATGGTCGTTGGTTGAATTATAGGAGGGCACCTGGGCATCAAACACTAAAACCTGAGCCAGCACTTGAGTTCAAATTTTACTTTTTGTGAGGCTACCGCTGTCACAATCACAAGATGTTTGGAATGGGTGTGGGCGGGTGGCGGGTGGTGTCACGCTAAAAAAGCCCCGCTAAAAAGCGGGGCAAGGCATCAAGACTAGCGACCGGGACTCAGTCGCGAATCCCCCTGGGCAACGCCCGTGTGGATGGGGGCATGCTAGATAGATGTGTTGGAGAGCTCCATCTGCCCCCATGATGCTAAGGGTTGGCACGGGAGAAATCGTGCCGTCAACCAAGCGGGTTGGCTGTCGGAGCAATTCCGGCAGCCGGAGTTGTGGTTACAGCTAGCTACTGCTTGTCCAACTGCCACCAGTTGATGTTCCAGCCGCCTTTGCGCACAAACACAGTCAGGTCCTGCTGGCCTGCATCCAGGTAGACACTGGTAGTGACGGTTTGCCAGTTTTGCCAGCCGCCGGTATTGGGCACAGTCACACTCACCAGATCGCTGCCATTTTTGCTCAGTACTGCTATACCGCCGGAGTAGGGTGACGCCAGGCGCATTTGCAGGGTGTAGGTACCGCTGCTGGGGATGTTGATGGGGTAGCTCATCCAGTCGTTGTCGTCGGTATAACCGGCATTAAAGCCAGCGCCCGCGTCGCTGGTGGTTTCCATCTGGATGCCTTTGCTGAAGTTGAACATTTCCGCCTCTACGCGCTGGCCCACTTGCGGTTTCCAGTTCATCCAGTAGGCGATGCTCTCGTTGCGCACCAAGGGTTGGGTGGCAAACTGGCGGAACCAGGATTCGATCTGGGTATTGGATGCGCGGCTCACGTTAATGCCGCTCATGCCGCCGCCATTGCTGGAGTTGGTCACCATGCCCCAGCCCCAGGAGCTGGTATCGCCGTTGGAACCGTTACCAGAGGTGGTCTTCCAGGCCCAGTTGGTGGCTGCCCAGCCGTAAGCGTTATAGGCGTCATAGGCTTTGCGGGTCATCTGGCCGCCGTAGCTGCCCATCAGGGTCCAGGGCTGGAATTCGCCCACCAGGAAGGGGGTTTGCAGGTTGTTGATTTTGTCGCGCCAGCTGCAGGATTCGCCGGTACCATCGGGGTTACACAGCAGCCAGCGGGCGTACATATTGGCCTGGCCGGCGCCGTAACTGGCGGTGTCGTTCCAGCCCCAAAGGCCGGGGTAGAAGTGCATCCAGAAGGCGGAGTTATTCAGGCCGCGGCTGTTGGGGTTGCCGTAGGCATCTATACCGCTGTTGTGGCCGGGCAGCAGGATTACATGGTCCGGGTCTTTGGCGCGCACCACGTTGTAAAGCTCGTAGGAGCGGCTGGCGATGGTATTGGCATCTGTCCCCCAGGTTTCGTTGAGCAGGTCGTAAGCGGCTATGGCCGTGCGACCGCGATAGTGCTGGGCGATCATGTCCCACAACCATTTGGTTCTGTCCCAGTAGTTGCTGTTGGTCCACATTTGTGCCGCGCCCACGCAGCCGTCGTGTTGTTCACTTGATGCGGCCTGGCCGCCCACGGCGCCGTGTAGGTCGAGGATAACGTACATGCCGCGTTGCTCGGCTTGGTTGACCGCCCAGTCCAGGTACTGCCAGGCGTCGCTGCGCAGGTTGTAGGGGTTGTATTCGTCTTCAACCAGACTGTAGAGGAAGGGAATGCGAATCACGTTCATCCCCATGGCCTTCATCATGTCGAAGTCGCGGGTGGTAATGAAGCTGTCGCGGAAGACCTTCATCAAACGCTCTTTTTCGGCGTTGCCAAAACGCTGTGCCAGGGTGGATTCCAATGTGCACTGATCGCCAATGGAGCCGTTGTCGGTGGACATAATACTGCCCATCATCCAGAACTCCTGGATCAGCCAGTTGCCCAGGTTGGTGCCGCGCAAGTTCACTTGTTTGCCGCTGGCATCAACCCAGCGGCTGCCGCTCTGCTTAATGGCCGGCAACAGGTTGGGGTTGGACTGCACGGCGCTGATTCTGAACCAGTTGAGATTAAAGCCACCGTTAACTATGGCAACGCCAAAGCTGTGGTTGCCGGCACTCAGGCTGATGCGCTGGGTAATAGTGGTCCAGCTTTGCCAGCCGCCGGTGCTGGGTACGGCAACAGTGCCGTAGCTGGTGGTGCCACCGGCTTCCTCCAAACGAATGGTGCCGCCGCCGCTAGGGCTGGCGACCCGGTATTGCACATCGTAGGCGCCGCTGCTGGGAATGCTAACGCTCTGGTTGGAATAGGCCATCCAATCGCCAGCATCTATCCAGCCTACATTCAGGCCACCGCCGGTATCGCTGGTGGTTTCAGTCTGAACACCGCTCATATAGTTGTAGGATTCAGCCTGGATACTAGCGGGTAAGCTAGCCTGGGCTAATGCCAGGCTGCTGCCGGCCAGCGCGCTGACGGCCAGGGCAAAGCGGGGGAGATTTCGGGTTAGCTGGCGCAAGGGCATAGCCAGCGGATTGAGGTTGCAAAGTCTCATCGTCGGATTCCTCAGTTATTGATTATTCTCGGTTCCGAAAGCCTGGGTCCTGGGCACTTCATTCCTGGGTCGATGGTGCAGGTTTTCGCTAGTGAAAAATTTAGGGCGTCGGGCCAAAGCTGTCGTTCGACAATCGCGAACCTTTGAATAAAAACCCCCATTCAAACCAGGTATGTCTGGGCGGGAGATAGTCGAACCAGGAGAAAGTGGGCAAAAAATCGAACACGGGTAGCGGCCGATCTAAAAGTTGGCTCTTTGCGCAATCCAAATCGCCGCCAGCGGCATATCAGGGGGCGGCTGCGCGGCCTCAGGAACAGATTATGGCTTTGATAAGGGCCAAGCCCCCGCCAGTGTTAATCCAATTCGCGTTAACAGGTTTCAGGCAATCCGCGAGTAAATTGCACGCAGGCTAACCAGCGGGTAAGTGCCTCGACCAAGGTGTTTGCTAATCTCAACCGGGCCGCGAGGCAAAAGAGTGGCTGGGATTGGCCAACTTGGTTAGTATTCCTCGCCAACTATTCAAAATAAACCGGCGAAGTATTCGGGCAGCCTGGCTCCTATGAGCCCCTCCGCCGGGCCTATAACTACAAAAATGCTTTGCGGAGAAACCCATGAATCACGTGGTATTCAACTTTCATGACGTCATTCTATTAATGACGACCATGCTTTGCGTACTCTTTGCCAGCCTGCTGGTGGCGACTAACCCCCCAAAAAATGTCAGCAACTACTTTTTAGCCGCCTTTCTGGTGGCCCATGCCTTCATCCCCCTACACGAGCTCATCCTCTGGGGGGCAGAATTTAAACTGGTGGTGCGCGAACACCTGCCGGGCATCTACTTTATAGGGGGATTTGCCTATTATCTGGATACGGTACTGCTCTACTTCTACATTAAATCCCTGGTATTTCGCGATTTTCACCTGCGCCGCAAAGACGCAGTGCACCTGCTTCCGCTCGGCCTCTTTGTCATATTTATGATCCTGGCCTTTTATCGCTTCCCGGCGGCTACGCGCCACGAGTGGATTAACCACGAAATTTTTGTCTACAGCCCGGGCAATATAGGCATGGACTTTTTTGTCAAAGCGCTGCGTGTGCTCTACTGCATTGCCTGTCTGCGCCTGATTGTGAAATACCGCGACCTGCTCAAAGCCACCCACTCCAATATCGAAAAAGTGGACATCGCCTGGTTGCGCTTATTGGTGATTGGCTTTCTTGTGGTTACGGTGATGGAAGTGGTGCTCAGCTTGTCCAAAATGATAGGCGTATTT
>CBINKF010000294.1:0-4767 GCA_966251115.1 uncultured Cellvibrio sp. | reverse complement strand
AGGCGTTCATCTGGTCTTCCGAGTTGCCAGGCAACTTGAGTTTTTGACCGCCATAGAGCGCGGGCACTTCTGCATTGGTATAGGTGTAGTTAGCCACTACGCCGAAGCCCATACCCAAATCCTGATGCCATTGAATTTCCAAACCTTTGATGTCGGCACCATCGGGAGCGTTGAAGGGGCGAGTCACTGTGAGGTTTTCGCCATCGATGGTTTCTTCGTCGGTGCGGTTGTACACAAAGGTGTCCAACTGCTTGGTGAAGAAAGTCGCCGACAGAATCGCCGCTTCATCAAAATACCATTCCGCGCCAATTTCAAATTGGTTGGCGTAGAAAGGTTTAAGCTGTGGGTTACCTGCGCTGGCCGTACCGGTGGTGGCATTGATGGTCAGGTTGGAGCTGAGGTTTTGGAAGGTGGGACGCGCCATAGCTTTAGACAGAGCTGCACGCACTTTTACATCGTCCGCCAAATCGTAAGTCAGGTTTAAACTCGGCAGCAGATCGGTGTAAGTGCGCGATACATCGCCCAGCTCACCATCGATATAAGCGGTAGAGGTTTGGTCGGTAGAAATAGCGCGCACACCGACATTACCGTGCAACTTGTCCGCTTCGAAAGTCGCTTTGGCGTAAGCGGCGGTAATTTGCTCTTCGATTTGGTAGTAGGCTTTTTCGTCAAAGGCGTACACCATAGCGCCCTCGGCGAACATGGGGTCGATCACTTGTTTAGCCAGGTTGCCATCAACCCAGGCGTATTGGGTGAGCGAACCTGAGGTGGCCGCTTCGCCGTGCAACTTGGGCGTCAGTCCAGTGGAGACCTGATCCATGGTGATAGTTTTCCACGCCGGACTTGAGGTATCAGCGCTGCCCACGGTGCGATTGTTGGTTACAGTTTCGTCGCGGTATTTTGCACCTACTTTAACACCGGTGATAAAGCCCCAATTGACATCATAATCCAGGTCGCCCTGGAAATAATTCTCTTCGTCTTTCATCTTGCGAATCCAGTTGCGCGCGCCTTTTAAGGTGAGCGCCGAAGCATCGGTTGGGTCCAGGTCCAGATAGCCGATTTCAATTTTATCGGCAGTCAGGTTCAGCACTTCGCGGGTGTTGCCCTCAAACCAGTAACTCTGGTCACGATCGCTGCCACCTTCGGCGCTGGTGGCGCCCGCCTGGAAGTGAGCTTTAAAGTTGTCGCCGGTGTAGGTCGCATCAAAATCAGCAACCGAGGACTCTACTGAAGCTTCGCGGAAAATCGGTTCAATCGCCGCACCGCCATCGTTGGCATTTTCAAAAGTGCCGCCGACAATCATTTTTTTGCCATCGCCAGTATCGATAAATTTTGGATCGGTCACAGTATCGCCGTTTTCCAATTTGTAGCCGCCGGGCATAAACAGATAGTTTTGGTTGTTGTTGTCAGAATCCATGTTGGAGTTGACGTAGTTAAACACCATATCCCAGCTGTCGGTGGGGCGGAACTGCGCCGTCAGGTTGGCGGTTAAGCGCTCGTTATCCTGACGGAAAATTGCCGAGCCGCCGCCCCAGACAGCGTAAACATCGTCGGTGGTATTGTTGTTTTGATCGGTCACCGAATAAAGCGTGTTATCGGGGAAAGTTTCCAAACCGTCGCGGCGCACAGTGCGCTTTTGCGAGCTGACCGATGCCAGAATACCAAAGGTTTCGCTGTCGTTTTTCCAGCTGATTAAACCGGACAATTGTGGGTCGGTAGCATCGGGCAATTCGCTGTATTGCGCTTCGGCGGAAACGTTAACCACAAACGAATCCAAATCCATGGGGCGACGGGTGCGCACAATCACGGTGCCGCCAATACTGCCTTCGTCGATATCGGCTTCGGGGCTTTTGTAAACTTCCAGTGACGAAACCAACTCGGACGCGAGAATGGAGTAGTTAAAACCGCGACTGGGATTGTCGTTGGCCCACCAGTAGGCGGATGCCACGTTTTGGCCATTCATCATGGTGCGGTTCATGGTGCTGTCGGTGCCGCGCACAAAAATATCGCGGCCCTCACCCCAGATGCGATCCACTGACACACCGGGAATACGCTGCAGCGAATCGGCAACGTTTTTATCGGGGAACTTGCCGATGTCTTCAGAGTTAATGGCATCTACAACAGCATCGGCATTTTGCTTAACATTCAATGCCTGCTTCAAGCTGCCGCGAATACCAGTTACTAAAACTTCTTCGGTGGCGCCGCTGTCTTTGGATGCACTCTCATTGGATTGAGTTTGCGCCTGGGCACCAAAAGCACAACCCAAGGCCAGCGTCGCAATGGTTTGCGCCAGTAATTTTTTTTGCAATTTAACGCGGGTGTTGTTCACGATTGTTATCCCCTCGAAATCATTGTTTTGATGTAAACCTTGTGGCTCTTTGAGAAGCCTGGTGGCTCTTTATGAGGCCTGGAGGCTTGCTTGGAAACTTTTTTCAAAGCCCGCAAGTAACAACGGAGGGAATTTCGGTGCCCCGACAGATTTTTTTACGTTTTGGGGTAATTTTTTAATACATTGCGCAAATTTAAAAAAAATCGAAAAAGGCTGTCGGGTTTACAAACTGAATAGCGTTCACTTTATTCTGGCCAGTTAAAAACCCAACCTCAGCCCAAGTGAAAAGCGCCGCCCATTTTCGTAAAGGCCCTGGGGGATTTGGTTGGCGGTGCGGTAGTAAATTACTTCATTGGTGAGGTTTATAGCCTCCAGATAGGCAGTTACTGAACTGGAAATATTCCAGCTGGCGGAAAAATCCCACTGCTGATAGGCGCTGGTTTCATCCTGGGTGCCGGAGATAAGTTCACCGTAGGATTTGGAGCGGTAGTTGTAAAACAACCGCAGCGCGTAATCGGCGGTTTCGTAATACACCGAGGTATTTATTTGCGCGCGCGAATTGCCCGGCAACTTAAGGGTTTGCAAACCATCGGCAGAGGGCACTCGCGCATTGGTGTAGGTGTAGTTACTCACCCAGCCAAAGCCATTGCCCAGCCCCTGCTGCCACTGCAATTCCAAACCGGAGATTTGCGCCCCCTCGGCATTGTAAGGGCGCGCCAGGCTGATCCACTTACCATTGACCAGGGCCTGCTCGCGGCGCGTGTAAATAAACGTGGAAATGGATTTATAAAAATAGGTCGCCGACACTATTGAGCGCTCATCAAAATACCATTCCAACCCCGAATCCAATTGATTGGCACGATAGGCCTGCAGATCGGGATTACCGCTGGAGGCATTGCTGCTGGTGCCATCAATGACCAGGTTGTCGCTCAGGTTTTGAAAGGTGGGGCGCGCCATTACCCGCGCCATAGAGCTGCGCCAGAGCAGCCCCTCACCCAGGTCGTACACGAGATTAAAACTGGGCAGCCAATCGCGGTAAACGCGCGCGCGGCTGTGCAGCTGGGCGCTGTCGGCCACCTGCGCGTTGATTGCTGATAAATCCGTAAACGAGCTGGATTGCTGGTAGGTTTCCACCGCGCGCAAACCCAGGTTGCCGCGCCAGGCCTGGTGCTCAAAATCCAGCTTGGCGTAAGCGGCACTAATCTGCTCGTTAATGCGGTAAAACGCCTGCCAATCGTAGCGGTATTGCATTACCCCCCGCTTGAGCACTGGATCAATGACCCGTGCCACCAGGTTCTCATCCACCCAGGCAAAACGCGTGAGTGAGCCGGCCGTGGCCGCCTCGCGATGCAGCTCTGGCGTCAGCCCGCTGGAGACCTGATCCAGGCCGGTCTGCGCCAGATTTTCCCAGGCAGAATTGCCAGTGTCGGGCGCACCTACAACGCGGCGGTTTTCAATGCGGTGGTCGCGCCATTTAAGCCCGAGTTTAAGACCGCTTAGCCAGTCACCCGCAAGCGACCGCTCCAGGTCGAGCTGAGCATAGTCTTCGCTGTCGGCCATCTGCCGAATCCAGTCGCGCGAATCACTTGAAAAACTGTTGAGCGCGGCCGGGTCCTGCGGGTCCAGATCCAGATAGCTGACCTCGATGGAGTCGCGCGCCAGGGAAAAGCGCTCGCGGGTGTTGCCCAAAAAACGATAGAGGCGGTCGTGATCGCTGCCGCCTTCGGCGGCGGTGCGCCCCAGCTGGGTATGCAGCGTCCAGCTATCACCCTGGTGCTTCAGGTCCAGGTCGTA
Organism: uncultured Cellvibrio sp.; assembly: GCA_966251115.1. Taxonomy (GTDB): domain Bacteria; phylum Pseudomonadota; class Gammaproteobacteria; order Pseudomonadales; family Cellvibrionaceae; genus Cellvibrio. Next base: position 644 of record CBINKF010000294.1, on the reverse strand, counting down.
GACCGAGCTGCGCACATAGGCATCGCGGAAAATGGCATCCAGCGCGGCACCGGTGGAATCGGGGTTGTCGAGGGTGCCGCCGAGCAGGGTTAGATGACCATCGCCGGTAGCGCCAAAGCGCGGCTGTTCGACGCGCACGGGCGGGTCTTCACGCAATTTAAATCCACCCGGCATAAACAGGTAATTCTGGTTGGAAATCTCCATCTCCATATCGGAATTGACATAATTGAACACCGCTTCCCAGTCGTCGCGCGGTGCCCACTGCAGGGTGACATTACTGGTACGGCGAGTGCGTTGCTGCTGGAAGATGGCCGAGCCACCGCCCCAGATGACGTAAACATCCGGTGTCACCTGGCCGTTTTCATCGACTATGTCGTAGCGCGCATTGTCAGGAAACGCCTCCAGACCATCGCGCCTGGCGCTGCGGTTTTGCCAGTTAAACGAGGCCAACAGGCCGAGGGTTTGCTCGCTATTTTTCCAGCTGCCCAAAAACGCCAACTGCGGGTCCCAGGCATCGGCCAACTGGCTGTATTGCGTTTCCAGATTGAGGTGATACTGGCCGGATTTCATCTCAAAGGGCTTGTGGGTGTAGATGATTACCATGCCGCCAATACTGCCCTCGTCAATATCCGCCGAGGGGCTTT
>CBINKF010000293.1:0-4773 GCA_966251115.1 uncultured Cellvibrio sp. | reverse complement strand
GGTCGCCCTCACCCACAATTCATCGCCGCGCCGCTGTATCGTTATTGCACCCTGCCCTGTCGCAAAACAATTAATGCGCTTTAACAGCCCGGAGTCCTGCGGCTTAATGACCAGCCAGGGACGCGCGCCGGCGCGCACAATCAGGTTGTCGAGCGGCTGTTCATTATCATCAGCCCAGCGCGCGCTCAGGTTTAATGCCTGGGTATTTACCTTGAGAATAAAATCCTCCAGCTCGGTAAACATTCCACCGAAAGGAAAACGCGGCAGCGCCTGGGGATTATCGCTTGGCGACAAAGGCCCGGATTGCTGGCCAAAGGCGATATAGCCCTGCTCGCGTAAAATCGCCTGGGTCGAGGTGTCGTATTCACCAAAGGGATAGGCAAAAATAGTGGGCGCCGAACCTATTTCCTGCTCGATAATCTGCTGTGCATTAAGGATTTCGCTTTTAACCCGCTCGCGCCACTGCTCAAGTGTCTCGTCGTTGTTCCTGCGCACCAGATGGGCGTGGCTCACCGAGTGGTTGGCAATAGTCGCCCCCGCTTTACTCATCTCGCGCAGCTGGTCCCAATTCATAAACAATTTGGACTGGCCAACAGAATCGGTATTAACAAAAACCGTAAACGGCCAGCCGCGTTTTTTTAGCAGGGGAAAGGCGGTGGTATACACAGAGGCATAGGCATCATCAAAGGTGATGGCAATGGTTTTGTCGGGTAGGGCTTCACCCTGGCGCACCAGCTCAGCTAATTGATTAAGGGGAACCACCTTAAAGCCGGTGCGACTCAGGTAATCCAAATGGGCAATAAAATGATCCGGGGAAATACTGGTGGATTTGGGTGTTGTATCGCTCACATGGTGATACTCCACCACCACCGCCGCGCGCACCTGGGCGCAGCTCAACAAGCAGACCAACAGTAAAAAAAGGGGCCGCAATTTAATTTTCGATTGCCTCCTGTGAGCACATCATTAGGTTTACAACAGCTTATTCGCCGAGTGATTCGCCTTCGATAAAACGCAAACCGACTCCCGAGGGTTCCACCCGCACAACTTCCATCTCCAGCACCGGGGCGTCGTCCATCATACCCTGCACCTGCCCCACCAGATGCGTGCCTATCGGGGGAATCTGCTCAGGTTCCAGCACCACAAACACCCCGCCGTCTGAAATGTCTCGGGTTTTCACTACCAGCTCGCCCACGGATTCATGTTGAATCTTGATGCGGCAGACAAACGGGGTTCTTATGTGTTTGCGCTTTTCGTGGCCCATAATTTTTACCTGTTTAATTTACCAATCATAAACTTGAGTTTTTGCTTAGCAATTTATTTCGATAAAATTTTGCTTTAGCTGTAATTTTCCCAAGCGATAAAAAAAGGCGAGCATTGCTCACCTTTTTTTATCGCCAATTATTTTTCAGTAACTTCTGCTTTATCCACTTTTTGGAACCCGCGCGGCAGCTTATTGCCACGGCGCCCGCGCTCACCTTTGTAGTGTTCCAGGTCAGACGCCTTAAGGGTAATAAAGCGTTTACCTGAGTAGAGTGTGAGTTGCTGACCCGGGTGAATAACGCTGACCGCGATAACATACTCTTCGCGCGCCGCCGCGCGGGCGCTGGGAATATTCATAATTTTGTTACCTTTACCGCGCGGCAATTCCGGTAATTCAGTCACCGGGAACACCAGCAGACGGCCATCATTGCTCACCGCTGCCAGCAGTGCCTGGCTGGGGTCATTAACCAATTGCGGCGGCAAGACTTTGGCGTTTTCGGGCAGCGTCAGCAGCGCTTTACCCGCTTTGTTTTTACTGGCGAGGTCATCCAGTTTGGCGACAAAACCATAGCCGGCATCAGACGCCAAAAGTACGCGCTGCTCTTCGGCGCCCATCAACACACCTTCAAAGGTGGCGCCGCTGGGCGGATTAATGTGACCGCTCAAGGGCTCGCCCTGGCCGCGCGCCGAAGGCAGTTTATGCGCGGGAACCGAATAGCTGCGCCCGGTAGAGTCGAGCAATATCACGCTCTGGTTGCTCTTGCCGTGCACCGCAAATTTAAAACTGTCGCCGGCTTTATAGCTGAGGCTGGTGGGATCGAGATCATGGCCTTTACCGGCGCGAATCCAACCCTTGTCGGAAATTACTACGGTGACCGGATCGGCGCTCACCAATTCAGTTTCACTTAGCGCTTGTGCCTCGGCACGCTCCACAATGGGCGAGCGACGCTCGTCGCCATATTGTTCTGCCGCTTGCAGCAGCTCTTTGCGAATCAGATTTTTTAATTTAACCGCCGAGCCGAGAATGCCCTGGAGTTGATCGCGCTCTTTTTCCAACTCCGCCTGCTCGCCGCGAATTTTCATCTCTTCCAAACGCGCCAACTGACGCAGTTTGGTTTCGAGGATGTATTCGGTTTGGTCTTCGGTCAGCTCAAAGCGCTTCATCAATTCGGCTTTGGGCTCTTCCTCTTCGCGAATGATGCGAATCACTTCGTCGAGGTTTAAAAACGCAACCAACAAACCCGCCAACAAGTGCAAGCGGCGCTCGACCTTGTCCAGGCGATACTGCAGGCGGCGACGGGTGGTAACAGTGCGGAAACTCAGCCACTCGCTCAAAATTTTATTGAGCGCTTTTACCGCTGGGCGGCCGTCGATACCAATCACGTTCATGTTGACGCGATAGGTGCGCTCCAGCTCGGTGGTGGCAAATAAATGTTGCATCACCTGCTCTAAGTCAACGCGATTGGAGCGCGGCACTATCACCAGGCGGGTGGGGTTTTCATGATCTGACTCATCGCGCAGGTCGGCAACCATGGGCAATTTTTTCGCCTGCATCTGCGCGGCGATTTGCTCAAGGATTTTTGCACCGCTCACCTGATGCGGCAGCGCGGTAATCACTATATCGCCCGAGTCTTCATCTTTTTGCCAAACCGCGCGCATGCGCACACTGCCGCGCCCGGTTTCGTACATTTTGATCAGGTCGTCGCGCGAACTGATGATCTCCGCTTCGGTGGGCATATCCGGGCCGAGAATGTGCTGGCAGAGCTCAGTTACACTGGCATTGGGATTGTCGAGCAGGTGCACACAGGCGCTCACTACTTCGCGCAAATTGTGCGGCGGAATATCGGTTGCCATGCCCACCGCAATACCGGTAGTGCCGTTAAGCAACAGGTTGGGCACGCGCGCGGGGAACACCATTGGCTCGTCGAGCGTGCCATCAAAGTTGGGCTGCCAATCAACAGTGCCCTGACCCAATTCGTCCAGCAAAACCTCGGCGTATTTGGTTAAGCGCGATTCGGTATAGCGCATGGCCGCGAAGGATTTGGGATCGTCCGGCGAACCCCAGTTGCCCTGGCCATCGACCAATGTGTAGCGATAGGAAAACGGCTGCGCCATGAGCACCATGGCTTCATAGGCGGCCGAGTCGCCGTGCGGGTGAAATTTACCGATTACGTCGCCCACGGTGCGCGCCGATTTTTTATATTTGGCGCTGGCCTTTAAACCCAGCTCACTCATGGCGTAAACAATGCGGCGCTGAACAGGTTTGAGACCGTCGCCAATGTGCGGCAGGGCGCGGTCGAGAATTACGTACATGGAGTAATCGAGGTAGGCTTTTTCGGTGTATTCCTTAAGCGCTATGCGCTCGTCTGCCTCGGGGAGTACCACAGAATCTGTCATTGATAACCCTTAAACGTGTTTAATACATGCTTTCTAAGTGCGAAATTTTAACACCAGCCTTTACGGCCTACCCCTTAGGGGGATTTCGCCTTTTTCCTCTATGTTCATGGCGGGCAGCCAGGCGCTGAAGTCGAGCTTGGCCTTAAAGTTGTAACTGACTTTATCACCCAGTCCACTCTTGCCCAGGTGTTCCAGCAGGTGTACCAGCTGTAGAATATTAGCGGTAACCACCACGCTTACCGAAGTTTCCTGATAAGCTTTCAAATCTGGCAGTTGATTGCTTACTCCGGTGAGCAAGTCGTAGTTTTCAATGCCAATGCTGTAGGAAATTCCACGCAGCGACAGGTCGCGACCGTTGGGATTGGCAATTAATAAATCCACCTGGATTGGCTGTGCAAAGCCCGTGGCTGGCAGCAGTTTAAGTGCGGCAACCTTGACGCTGGGTTTTTCCAGTTTGGGGCCGCTCAAGGCGCAGCCAGCGAGATGAAAAAAAACCATTAATAGTCCCAATAACTGCCAGGGACGAGCAATAAAAGCAGTCGGTTTCATGAATTAGCCTTAGTGAACCTGCATAGTTTTTGTGATTTCAGCCACTGGCACAAGAATCGTTTTGTGATCTAATTCGCGCGCTTGGCAGGCCAGGCACGCTCTCAACCCAGAAATTCCGAATCATGTACCCAAACGCCGCGAAAATTCCCCTGGATCGCCAGCAGCTGCAGGCCGCCCGGATTATTCGCTTCCTCAACCGGGGCGAAACTCGCTTTCCACTGTTGATGCGCTTGTGTATGGATTTTGATTTTCGCGTTTTGCAGCTACACCCCAAAGTGTTTAGCCACATATCGCGCAAATGGGTACCGGTTCAATGCGAATTTATTTTGGCCAACCAAAACCCGGACACTAAACTCTGGTTTCAGCTGACACCCGGGTTTTCGTCGCTGGAGCTGCTGCACGATTACGCCCAGCGCAATGAGGTAGACCTGCTCCACACTCACTTATTTGGCGACGAGGAGAGCGATTTGGCAGACAATGCCTAGTCGCCGATCTGCCCAGTCGCCCCTCTACCTAGTCGCCCATCTACCTAGTCGCCCATCTCCCACTCAAACTCTTCGAGTAAAT
>CBINKF010000292.1:0-4792 GCA_966251115.1 uncultured Cellvibrio sp. | reverse complement strand
ACCAGCGACCAAACTGACACCAGCGAAGGGCCAGGCGAGGTGCACCAGCGGTGAATATTAGAGGTCCGAGTTAATGTCATGGGGTTAGTTCTTAAACGTGGTTCTGAGCGCGAATGCTGTACAAAACAGCCCGGGGGCTGATCACCTTTATTACAGTGTAGAAGCCAGAAGCTTAACTCTAGGAGAAAGACCCAGCCCAGGGCGGTGATATTTCGGAAAAAGCCGGTATTTTTGGCGGGGGGAAAATGCTAGCCTTGTGCCCCGCGCCACCCACAACCTACAACCCACAACTCACAACTCACAACCAATGGATCGCCATGTATAAAAAACTGGAAACCCGTACTTTTTTACTGTTTCTGCTGGTTGTCTCCATCGCTTTCGCGCTGGTGCTAAAGCCATTTTTCGGCACCATTTTTTGGGCTTGCGCTATCACCATTATTTTTTACCCTTTTAACCAGTGGCTGCAAAAAAGCCTGGGCGGGCGCGCCAATATCAGCGCACTGATTACCCTGTTAACCTGCATGCTGGTCGTGGTACTGCCGACAATTTTTTTAATCAGCTCTGTGGTTAAGGAAGGGGCGGTGTTTTACGGCAAGCTGGAGTCGGGGGAAATCAACCCCGCGCAATACATAGAGCAGGTCCGCACCGCCTTCCCGGCCCTGCAGCAGACCCTGGAAAAATTTGATATTGACCTGGCCAACATCAAACAAAGCGCCCTGACCATGGGTGTTACCAGCGGCAAATTTATTGCACAAAACCTGGTGAGTGTGGGCCAGAACACCTTTGTGCTGCTTATTAATATCTGTTTGATGTTGTACCTCAGCTTCTTTCTGCTGCGCGATGGCAACCAGTTACTGGAACTGTTAATTCGCGCCCTGCCGCTGGGCGACGAGCGCGAGCGTATGCTGTTCGCCAAGTTTGGTGAAGTGACTCGCGCCACCATTAAAGGCAACCTGGTTATCGCCATAGTTCAAGGCAGCCTGGGTGGGTTTATTTTCTGGATTCTGGGTATTCCCGGCGCCCTGCTCTGGGGGGTGATAATGGCGGTACTCTCACTCATTCCGGCGGTTGGCCCGGCGCTTATCTGGGCCCCCGTGTCGCTCTATTTATTTGCCACAGGCGACAATGTCAAAGCCATGATCCTGATCGGCTTTGGCGCCGGGGTGATTGGCATGATCGACAATATCCTGCGCCCAATCCTGGTGGGGCGCGACACCAAAATGCCCGACTATATAGTGCTGCTCTCCACTCTCGGCGGCCTGGGCCTGTTTGGGGTCAACGGCTTTGTTATTGGGCCTTTGGTAGCGGCGCTGTTTATGGCCTTTTGGGGCATATTTATGGCCGAAATCCATGTGCTCGCACCGGATGGTTTTGCCGAAGACGAGCCGCCAGAGCAGGCAGATACACAACCCGTCACCCAACAACACCAGGCGAGCAAAGACGCAAACAATGCCGATTAATCTGCTAGACTGCACGGCCTTTTGAACGAGATCAAGTGATTAAATTATGTCCAAATATTCCAGCGTAGAAGATCTGGTGAGCTATGGCATCGGCCGCCAAATGGGTCAACAGCTGCTCGAAAACCCCTTTGATGGCCTGTCTGCCGAAGCCGTGTCCGCCGGTCTGGCCGATGCACTCAACAGCCTCGCCAACCCCTACAGCGACGACCAGATGCGCGCCGCTTTTGAAGAAATCAACAAGCGTATGCAAGCCGCGCAAGCTGAGCAGAGCAAAGCCCTGGCCGCCGAAGGCGAAGCCTTTTTGGCCGCCAACGCCCAAAAAGATGGCGTGACCGTAACCGCATCCGGCCTGCAGTACGAAGTGATCGTGCAGGGCGAAGGCGCCAAGCCTGGCCCCAGCTCGCGTGTTAAAACCCACTACCACGGCACCCTGATTGACGGCACTGTATTCGACAGTTCGGTCAACCGTGGCCAGCCCATCGACTTCCCGGTTAACGGCGTTATCGCCGGCTGGACCGAAGCCCTGCAACTTATGCCCGTGGGCTCCAAGTATCGCCTCTACATCCCCTACCAGCTGGCCTACGGCGAGCGCGGTGCTGGTGCCAGCATCAAGCCCTACTCGGCGCTGATTTTTGATGTTGAGCTGATCGACATCCTCTAACAGTCGCATTTTTCACAGCGCCAACTTCCTGTGGGAGGTTGGCGTTTTTATTTAAACCTTTTTATTTTGCCATTGCGCTGTTGATTGATTATGTGGTTTAAAAATTTACGCCTCTATCGCCTCACCGAAGACTGGACCATTTAGCCCGAAGAACTCAACGAAAAGCTTGAGCCATTCTGCTTTAACCCCTGCGGCAGCCTCGACCCGCTGCGCTACGGTTTTGAACCACCGCTTGGCCGCGACAGCGATTTGTTTGTCCACGCGGCCAATGGCTACATCATGATCTGCGCCAAAAAGCAGGAAAAAATCTTACCGTCCGGGGTGATCAAAGAGGCCCTGGAAGAAAAAGTGCAAGCGATTCGCGACGCCGAGGGGCGCTCCGTCAGCCGCAAAGAGCGCGACGGCATGAAAGATGAAATTATTTTTTCGCTGCTGCCCAAAGCCTTTACCAAATCCAGCCTGGATTACGCCTATATTGCAGTGCAAGAGAAAATGATTGTGGTCAACTCCTCGTCAGCCAAACGCGCCGAGGATCTGCTCAGCAAACTGCGCGAAGCCCTGGGCAGCCTGCGCTGCCTACCGATTGCACCCAAGCACTTGCCCACCCAGGTGATGACCCAGTGGCTGCGCGACAGCCAAGCGCCGCATCAGTTTGAACTGGGTGAGGAGTGCGAGCTGCAGGCCACCAAAGATGGCCGCATAGTACGCTGTAAAAAGTTGGATTTAACCGCGAGCGAAATCCGCAATCACCTGGACAGCGGTATGCACGTGAGCAAAATCGCGCTCTGCTGGAAAGAGTCTATCCACTGCATAGTGGATGATCAGCTGGGTATCAAACGCTTAAAGTTTGAAGACATAATCGCGGAAAAAGCCAACGACTCCAACCCCGAGACCAAGGCCGAGCAGTTCGATGCCGACTTCACCATTATGACCCTGGAACTCAAAAACTTTATCGCCGCCCTGCTTGCCGCCTTTGGCGGTGAGGCAGACCCGGAATAAAACCCTGGCGTGTGCCAGCTATTAGGCTGGCACACGCAAATCCAGCGCTATGCGCGCCTCCATCAAGCTTCCATAAATGCGCAGTAAACCTGGGTGTGGCTCTATATGCGCGCGCGCCAAGGTGTGGCGAATTTTGGGGGGAATATCGGTAATAATTAATTCCGTTTGATTGCGCTCGCACTTGGCAATAAGTTTGTTAAGCGCCGAAAGGCCGCCGGCATCCAGCAGCGACACATCCTGGAAGGATAAAATTAAATGCTGCTGCTCACTGCAAAGTGTGGAAAGCTCGCCGAAAATGCGATCCGCTGCAGCAAAAAATAATGGGCCACTAATATGGAAAGCACGCCAGTTATCTGGTAGTGATTCACCCTCTCCTGTAAGGTCATCCAAGTGCGTCATAGCGGCCACTTCCTTCATAAACAGCAGTGCCGCCAACACGATACCCGCCGTAATGGCGATCACCATATCGAACAACACCGTCAGCGCCAGGCAGACGACAAACACCCAAATATCGCTACTGGGTGCTGTTTTAAGCAAATGTATCGCCTTGGGCGCTTCGCTCATATTCCAGGCCACCATAACCAACAGCGCTGCCATAGCAGGCATGGGCAAGAGGGCAAGCCAGCGCGCCAAAACCACCAACCCTAACAACACTACCAACGCGTGCACCATAGCCGCCACGGGCGATTCTGCCCCGGCGCGCACATTGGCAGCAGAGCGAGCAATGGCGGCAGTGGCGGTAATGCCGCCAAAAAATGGGGTGATGATATTGGCAATACCTTGCCCCAGGAGTTCGCTATTGGCGCTGTGGCGTTTGCCGGTCATGCCATCCAGGACCACCGCACAAAGCAGCGACTCAATAGCCCCTAGCATAGCAATCGCAAAGGCGGCAGCGAGCAGGTCCTGCAGTAACTGCCAGGTCCAGACCAGGGCGACGCCATTAATGCCCACTCGCTGCCAAGGCCAGGCAAACTCAGGCAATTGCGGCGGTATGCCAAAGCCTTGGGACCCGTCATCTAACTGGTAGGAAAAGCGCGAACCCAGGGTGTCAACTGCCCATCCTTGATGACTCAGTAGCAGCGCCAAGCCGGTTCCAATAAATAACGCCGGCAAATGCGGCGGAATCGGCAATTTTAGCCTGGGCCAAATCAGCATAACCGCGAGGGTAGCAAGCGCCACCGCCAGGCTGGGCCAGTGACTCTGCGGCAACAGCTGCAGCAGAAGCCAGACTTTTTCGACATAGTGTTCGGGCATAGCCGTCACTTGCAGACCTAAAAAATCCTTAACCTGAAGGGTCGCAATTACCACGGCTATGCCGCCAGTAAACCCCAAGGTCACCGCTTCGGGAATGTATTCTATAAGCCGCCCCAGGCGCAGCAGCGCCATAACAACGAGAATGCATCCGGCCATCAGGCCGGCAACCAGTAAACCGCCCAGCCCATACTTTTGCGCAATTGGGTAGAGGATGACGACAAAGGCCGCAGTAGGCCCGGAGATGCTGTAACGCGAACCGCCCAGCAGTGGAATTAAAAAGCCGGCAATGATGGCCGTGTAAAGCCCATATTGCGGTGCGACCCCGCTGGCAATCGCCAGCGCCATCGCAAGCGGAATCGCAATAACACCCACGGTCAAACCGGCAATAGCGTCGCGGCCAAATCGCCGCCAGGTGTAG
>CBINKF010000291.1:0-4794 GCA_966251115.1 uncultured Cellvibrio sp. | reverse complement strand
CATCACTTTTTTCATTAAATCACCAGCGCGATACCAACTGCCTGGGTCTGACTCATCCATACCCAGATGCTGCCAGATAGCCGCGCGCACCTCTGCCGCCTGCTGCTCACTCAGCACGCCGGGGACAATGACATAGCCCTCGCGCTGCCAGTGTTCCAGTTGTTCCGCGGTTAATGGCCCCTGCCTGCTCGCGGTGATATTTTTTTGCAGCGCGCAATCGGGTGCTTTTCTATCCCCTTGCATGCGCAAATTAATTTGCGCTACACGCTCAGGGTTTAATTTGTCCATTAGGGTTTGGCTCACCCAATCTTCAAACGCGTTCAAGCTGTCGCTGGCAAATGCCTGCTCGATACTGGGTTCTAAACCCAGGCCTATTAAATCCAATAACTGACGATCCTGTAACCACTCTTCCAGGGGAACACTCCTGCCTTGCTTTTGCCATTGTGCTTTATGCCAAAAACGGGTTAAGCCCAGCAAACCAAAACGATTGGGCGCAGCAAAGTCAGCAAGATTTTCCTCACCTGCGAAAGCGGTAAACTCGAACTTCATGTGCGGATAGGCACCCAACTCATAGCTATAGGTTAACTCGGTAGCCGGGGTCGGGCGCGCATTGCGATAATAAATGGGCAGGGTGAGCTGCGACTGGTTTTCGTGCAGGCCATATTCACCAAACACCTGAATGCGGGTGCTGAGTTTTAAATCTTTAATCGCAGCAGGGTAGTCGGGAATGGTTAAACGCCCAAAGCTGGCAGCTGGTTCGCTCGCTATGCGCCGCGCCGTCGCCAAGTCCAGACAAAACACCTCGCCCAGAGGTACAGCGTCCTGCGCCATTGCGCCCGCATTGGCAAGCCATAAATCCAACACCACTTGCTGTGGAATTAATTCACCCGCTGCGGCTAAAAACTGCTGTAAATGCGCAAATACACTGACCTGGGGCTCCTGAATTAAACCCTGGCGCATGGTCTCGGAGATAATCAGATCAAAGCGTTTGTCGGTTTGCCACTCGCAGGCATCCGCCACTACCCACTCAGCTATTGCCCAGTCCAGCTCCAGCGTATTCACCAGGGTTTTCACTTTAGCGAGCGACTCGGCATGAATATCCAACAGGGTCACACGCAGCTGATGCGCGTTAAACAGCGGCAGCAATGGCACCAGCAACAGGCCGAATGGCCCTGTGCCAGCATAGAGAATCTGAACGGGAGTTGCCGATAGATTGTTTTCGCCGCGCTTACCCAGCTGCGCCTGAATAGCCGCGTAAACGCCCTGCATAAATACCCGGGTGCGCTCTATATCTTCTGCACACTGCGCTGCCGTGGTTGGCGAAACCGCCTTGCCTCTGGCGGTCAAACTGGCATCTTCATCCAAAAAAAAGGGCGGATGCATTGCCTGGCCGGTGATAGTGCACAAGGCTTGAATTAATTTATCGACCAGGGGTTTGGCAGCGCCGGCATCTGGGGCCTTAAGCAATTGCCCAACCAGTTCGGGCAGGGATGAATTCATTAGGAAGATTCCTTGCAAATTATCAGCCCTCAGCATAATCGGGCCGGGGTGAATCTCAAGTTTTCAGGCGCGCATTTTTGACGAGCCCAAAAAACAAACCCCCAGATTACCGGGGGTTTGTTGTATTAATTTTTATTCGCCGCGCGTCGCCCAATCGCCATAGCGGCTAGACCTAAGAGCAACAGCGCCAAAGGTGGAGTCTCCGGCACAGGAGCGGGAGGCACTTGGCGCACCAACAATGGTGCGTAAGAATAGGCGGAATTCATATTGCCCTGCAGTCGGTTGTTGATAAACAAGCCAGACGGACTCAGGTAAAAACCTATCGCCTGGGTTGGGTTGGACGGATAGTCAAAGGCATAATCCACCTGCACAGACGTATTACCCATGGCACTAAACAGCGCCAGAAAGGCTTTTACCTTAGTGGAGTTAAGCGATGTCAAACTGTTGTTGGTGGACACCGTCAACCCCATCCAACTGCTCAGTAGCGAGGTAAATTCCTGGCTGGTGGCATAGCGCCAACCGGCATGGTCATCAAACAAGTCCAGGCTGTCAAAGCTGGTACAGCCAGCGGGAATAGCGCCACCAATGTCTTGATACACACTGCACTGGGAGCGAGAATCGGTTTTTATATCCAGCCACTCAAGGCCAGTTTGCAAATCCAGCGTGCTAGTGCCCAAATCATCAAACGAATTACCGGACATTTGGATAAGCGCACCCTGGGCAGTAAAGCTGAGCGCGGAAATAAGAAGTGTTAGTGCAGCTGAAGCGAGTGATTTTTTCATTGTTGGTATCTCGAAAGCGCCAGAACATTGCCCCCAACAGAGGGCGCCTACCAGCAGGATCGGACAAGCGCCGGACCTTAGCTTATATTCAGCATTAGCATAACAAACCCCAAATCAATTCCGAAACCACTCTTTGCTCTTTTTTTGTAAATTCCAGTTACGCGTGAAAACTTTTCCATATATCAAGGTTAATATCATCCCAGCAACACCCAGACTCAGGCAAAAACAACGTCAAATTAACTGCAGCAGCAACTCAATCAGCTGGCCAAGCCTTGGGGCCAGCTGCGCAGCAGGTCGATTCAGTAACTGAAGACTGCGGCAACAGGGGTTGGTAAACGCACAGCGCTTGATCATCCAGCTGATTGAGATTTTTATGTGGCAACTCTGTCAGGTTGGGATAAGGCCCAGTTCTTTTTGCTTTTTCTTGGAAAGGCCTGAGGACACAATGCGGTGCGACTCAGAGAGGTAATGCCTAAGCGCTTCGTCTTCCGATAATGGTGCAGCATACTGCTGAATCCATTTCAGGCCGCGAGACGCAAGATAAGGCGCCGGCCGGTAACCCTGCTTATTCTCAAGGAAATAAAAGTTATTTTCAGAAACCTTAAATGAGTATGCCGGACTTTTAGTGCCGCTCCAGCCGCCTATGGCGAATACTTTCCCGCCGACTTTCCATACATGTGAGCCGCCCCATTGAATCACGTGCGAAGTCGACGGAAGTGAGCTGCAAAAGTTATTGAACTCTTCGTATGTCATGGGTTGGTACCATTTAATCAAAAAGCTAAGCGCAGAGGTGTAGGGTAAGTTTACGATTCTACGCAAGCTAGCGGAGGGAAAAAAGACGTTTATGCGATAGTGCTTTTTATCGTCAACACTGGCGAGGTAGCCGCTCGTCCATCAAAACTGCGAGTGCAAAACTGTTCGCCTCTCGCGCTGAAAAATCGATAATTTATTTCCTATAGAAGAGACGAACGAGCCAGGGCTTGTTCAACAATGGGATAGGTCGCGGCTGCGCGCGACATATCCTTATTTGTTAAGCATTTAGTGCACCATACATAACTGCGCATTCTTTAGTAAAAAAAACTGTGATGTTATCTGCCATGCCAAAGTGGGTATCTTCTCTTATTACGAACGCAGATATAATGGCTAAATATCCTTCCTCAAAGGTCAATAGTATATTTTGAGGGTAGTAAATATTCCTTTTAAAAAAGCTAGATTCTTTTACCCAACCCCAATCCACTTTAGATTTGACGATTTTCTTGCCAATATAGCGATTCCATTTTGAAGATGTTGACACATCGATTTCTCTGCACTCACTCACTTCTGACTGCAGAGGTTTTCTCAGAATGGACACGCCATATTGAAAAAATTCATCACCCCAAATGAAACCAAACACTTTTCCCGACTCCATGAAAAGATTGACCCCATAATCTAAAGAATCGTAATGGTTATCATCATTGAAATCAGTTTCATAACCGTCGTACTTAATCTCGAAGTACTCAATCTTATCGATCGCTTCTCCAATAAGGCTTTGAGCTAATATTTCATATTCGGGTTTAGTCATAGTGATGCTTAACGCCGGTAACACCGGAAAATTAAAGTGGAGACGAAGCCGAAGCTTTGATTTTTCCGGTGCTTACCCTTGTTAAGCAAATTACCGAAAGCACAAAAAAGCAGCTGATTGATGATAATGCTATGAACCCTCCTAGCGCCAACTTTCCTGTTGCGCTATGCGTCCAAAGTATAAAACTGGAAGGAATCACTGAAAGTAAACAGAGAGCTTCTAGCTTTATACCTGCCTTTCTTTTGCGAATAGCAGTTGCAATGCTAAGAGGCAAAGCAAATGTGAGAGCCCACAACCATTCTGAAATTGGACCGTCTTTGGAAACGATGTATCTCTCTGTGCGTTCTGGATTTTTATGGTTCCCCTCTTCGATTGCTCCGGTGCATGTAGACAGAGGAAGAGCTAAGGAACACACCAATGTTAGTCCAAACAAAATTCTTAAAATCCGCATTTTCTCTGCCCCTGATCGCTTAACGCTCAAAGCAAGCGCGCGGTACGCGTCGCTTTAACTTTGCTTGCTAGGGCTTGGAGCTTCTCCAAAGCCCTTTCCCTGACAACATGCCAGGAATCATTAATTAGAACCCTCAAAACCGTTTCAGTAACTTTGCCGTTATTCGCCAGAGCGTTCCGTACAGCTTCATCTTCGTCTTTTGCTAGTTGCAGCATGAGCGATTCTGGAATTTTCCTTTTACGAGCAACCGTGTCTCGAACGTTGGAGTCATGGTGTACTGCCAGTTTTTCTAGTATTTCGATTGGTACGGTTTTGTTATGTGCTACCCAGCATGCCAATTCTGGATATTTTTCGAGAATATCTTCCCAAACTTTCGTGGGAGCCTCGTCATGAGCGGCGCGAGTATATTCTTCTATTACTTCGCTTTCTCTAAGCTTTTTGAATTCCTCTGCAGACTCGATCATGCTCGGTGCTCTAACGAATGATATGGACTCCCCCTC
>CBINKF010000290.1:0-4844 GCA_966251115.1 uncultured Cellvibrio sp. | reverse complement strand
CTTCCCGGC
Source organism: uncultured Cellvibrio sp. (assembly GCA_966251115.1). GTDB lineage: Bacteria > Pseudomonadota > Gammaproteobacteria > Pseudomonadales > Cellvibrionaceae > Cellvibrio. The sequence goes on along the minus strand of CBINKF010000290.1, from coordinate 4,835 downwards.
GCGCGCCGCCATAGGCATCAACCAGCTGCCACGCGCCTCGCTGATTGAAGCCGATGGCGTTATGGTTATCTAAAAGGCAACAATATAAACCGAAAATAATTCACTTCCTTAATTAAGGAACAATTTGAATGCAATAATCTCAGCATCTGCGAAGCGGACGCGGACAATGCCCACACCTGCTTTATTTGAAATTTATGACCTCGGTACCCGAAATGATTGAAGGCTGTTCCGGGTAGTTTCACCTGCTACCGCAGATGCGTTGCTATGTGATTCCCATATCTGGAAGGCCGATCAAGCCGCTGTGGTTATCTGCCTGAAAAGCTACTGGGTGCCTGTGTGCAAGGGCTTTAAATACTCAGGCTGACTGTCGGTAAAATTTACATTTTCTAGCTATTTTTCAAAGCCTTAGGAAATTAAAACTAGTCATATTAATTACTTATGGTTATAGGCACGATTTTTGAATGTGACGTGAGTCACGCTTTTTACGTGTGAACCTAATAATCCTAAGGAACTAATATGAAACAACTTTTAGTTGCTGCACTGCTTTCACTGGCAGCTGGCACGGCCTCCGCCAGCATTGTAGAAAATGTACATTTTGATTTCGAATCCGGCGCCAGCTTTAACGGCTCCATCACCTTTAACGACGGTTATCTGGGCATGATCGATGCCGACGGTCTGTTGAGCGGCGGCAGCTACAACTACAACCTGACCTTTTCGGATACCTGGTGGACCACCACCAATCAGGCCAATCCCCAAAACTACTACGGCCAGGGCTGGAACGATTGGCTGGTTGGTCAGAATGGTAATTACATAGGTTTGACCTGGGATATAAATGCCGCCGCCAATGGTGTGCTGAGCTTTGTAAATACTGCCAACAGCTACACCTTCGGTGAGATTAACACTAACGATAAAATTATCGGTTGGAGCAAATCTAGCACCAACGTACCTGAGTCGTCTGTGTTGATGCTTTTCGGCCTGGGCCTGCTGAGTTTGGCTGGTGTGCGCAAGCTCAAAAAAGCTTAATTCTGCTTAATAAAAACCTCCTGCAATTTTATTTGCAGGAGGTTTTTTTATGCCTGCTAAATTAATCGTTTGGCATCAAACTGCGATTGATTGAGCAGGTCTATACCGCACTGCAGGCCGCTGATCCAATCCAAAAATTTATTTACCATCTCGCGCCCGACAAAGGGGCTGCCGTGCTGCGGCACAATCATCTGCACATCCAGTTCGCGCACCATATTCGCCCAGAGTTTGCATACTTTGTTGCTGCCCATGTAGCGCTGGTGGAAGCCGCGCATGTGGGGAATATGGGCTTCAAAATCGCTGACTGGCGTCTCGGCATGATCTTCAATCAGCGAGGCGCCCATATCGCCGCTGAATAAAATTTTGCTCACTGGATCGTAAAACTGGAAATTGCCCACCGAGTGCAAAAAGTGCGCGGGCAGCGCGTAGATGCGGCTCTGGCCGAGGGGAATAGCACCGCCCATATCGGGCAGGGCAATAATGCGATCCTCAAAACTCTGGCAGTACTGCTGGGTCATAAACTGCGAAGCCAGGTGCGGCAAGAAGCGCGACCAGAGTTTGGAGGTGACCACCTGACACTGGGTGTGCATCATCCAGCGCGGCAGCGAGGCGATTATGTCCGGGTCCTGGTGCGAGGCGAAAATAAAATCCAGCTGACTGAGTTTTACGCGTTTGCCCAGCTCTATGTTGAGCGGGGTGTAAGTGAGGTCGCCGCCCGGGTCTATAAGCGCGGCGCGGCCGTGATCGATAATTAAAAATTGATTGGCCTGTATGCCCTCGCCCACCACCAGATCGGAAAACTGAATACAGCTGTGAGTGCCGTTATTGAAAAGCACATGGGCTTTGTCTTGTATCTGGATAAACTGGTTCATAAGCATTTCCCGCCAAGGATTAAACCTGGCCAGTCTAGTGGCGGAAGTATTTTGCGATTTGATATCTATCAATTGCCCGGGCAAATAGCGAAAGATATTTTTATTAAAAATATTTGTTTGTTATCCGACGTGAGGAGGGGCGCAAGAGGAATCAGGGCTTGGTCCAGGGGCTGGCATCGAAGCGAGTGGCGAGGTAGAGCTGCTCGACTTTCTCCCGCGCCCAGGGGGTTTTGCGCAAAAATTTTAGGCTGGATTTAATACTGGGGTCGGCTTGAAAGCAGCGGATGGTAATGCGCGCGCCCAGACCCTCCCAGCCGTAGTGCTCCACCAGGCGGGTGACTATGGCCTCCAGAGTTAAACCGTGGAGTGGATTATTGGGCTGGCTGGTCATGGGCAGTTCCTGAAGGCGCGGGCGCGCTTGGGCGCAGTGAAAAACGGGCGCCATTATCCAGCGAGGCCATCAGGGTTTGCAATTCGGCGGTGATGTCGGCCTGGCGCTCGCGGAAGTAGCGTCGTTGCAGGGTTTGCTCGGCCTCATCCAGGTGATCCTGGGCGCGCTGCATCTGCGCCAGGCGCGCGCGGTTTTCCTGCAATAGCGAATTTAAACCGGCGCCCAGCAGCTGGATGCGCAGCTGATCCAGCAGCAGGCTGGTGTGTAGCTGTGTTTGAGGGAGCAGTAACTGGGCTCTGGCTTCGCCCGCCGTTAGGGACGGCAAGAGTGGCAGCTGCGCGATTGCTGGCTCCCCGCCGGGCAACTGACGATGAAACAGCAAGCCTATTTTAGGTAGGGGGGTGGGTAGGGCTTGAGCTTGATCACTGGCTGCAGTGAGCAGCTCACCCAGGTGTGCGGTCCACAGTTCCAGACACTCGGATAAGGCTTCGCTGGTGCCTGCGCCGGGCAACGGCTGGGCGCCGGGCAGAGCTTCAGCCAGCAATTGTTGCAGACGATTCCCCGCCACTAGCCAGCGCGCCTTGGGCTGCTGCTGAGCCAGGGCCAGCGCCGCCTCCGCCAGCTGTTCGTTAAAGCCGCCGCAAAAGCCGTTTTCGCTGCCGATGGCCAGCCAGATATCAGTTTTCTCTCGCTCTTTGCCCGCTACCAAGCCAGCCAGGCCGAGCGCCTGTTGCATGGCGGCTTGGGCAGCGGCTTGGGCCTCCTGCAGGCGCGTCACCCGGCGCAACTCGACATAGGCCAGGTTTTTCATGGCAGCGACTATCTGGCCCAGCTCTGCCAGCAGCGCCAGTCGCTCGCGCAGTTGGCTATGGCTCATGGTTTGGGCCCGGTTGTTCAGCTGAACTTAACCAGTGTTTTAGCAATAGGTCCCAGTCTTCTTCCGGGGCGTTTAGCTGGGGTAATTCCAGCAGTGCCAGCTCGCCAAGTTTGCTCTGGATCTGCGCCGGGCTGAGCTGATCCAGCAGCCCCTGGTTAAGCGCTTTTAGCCAGGCCAGTTGCAGGGCAATGGGCCGGGTAGCCAAGCGCCCCTGGTGGAAAATCGCCTGCAGCCGCTGGCCGCGCGCCAGCTTGGCGGCCATGGCCGGTTCCAGGCGGGTGCCAAAGCGGGTGAACAGTTCCAGCTCCAAAAACTGCAAATAATCCAGGCGCAAATGGCCGGTGGCTTTTGCGATGAGTTTGTCCTGGGCTTTGCCGCCAATGCGCGATACCGACTTGCTGATATCTATGGCGGGCAGCATGCCGCCCACAAACAGCTTGTGGTTGAGGTAGATCTGGCCATCGGTGATGGAGATAAGGTTGGTGGGGATATAGCTGGCCAGCTCGCCCTGCTGGGTGGACACCAGCGGCAGCGCGGTAATACTGCCGCCGCCGCGCTCGGGCGCCAGGCAGGTAGCGCGCTCCAGCAGGCGCGAATGCAGGTAAAAAATATCGCCCGGGTAAGCCTCGCGCCCGGGCGTTAAGCGCAGCAGCAGCGCCAGCTCGCGGTAGGCCTGGGCGTGGAGGCTGAGGTCGTCATAGACAATCAGCACATCCTCGCCGGCGTGCATCCAGCTCTCGGCCAGGGCGCAACCGGCAAAGGGTGCCAGGTATTGGATACCCGGCAGGGCGTTGGCTTCGGCGACTATCAGGGTGGTCTGCGCCAGGGCGCCGCTGGCGCGCAGCAGCTCCAGGGTTTCCACTACCGCCGCGCGCCTCTGGCCAATCATCACATAGATACAGCGCACTGGCTTTTGCCCGGCAACGGGGACTTGCTGTTGATGGATCACCGCATCCAGTGCCAGGGAGCTTTTGCCGGTGCCATTGTCGCCAATCAGCAACTGGCGCTGGCCGCGCCCTATGGGTAACAGGGTGTCAATAATGGTGTTGCCGGTGTAGAGCGGGCGCGTTACCTGGGCGCGGGCGAGAATCGGCGGTGCCGGTGCTTCCAGCGGCCAGGCCTGACCCTGGCTGATGGCGGGCAGGTCATCCAGCGGCCGCCCGAGCGGATCTATCACTCGCCCCAGCAACTCGTCGGAGCAGAACAGGCTTAGCCGCTCGCCGCTGCGCTCAACCCTGTGGCCAGCGCTCAATTCAGGCGCCTGGTCGAGCAGCACCGCGCCTATCAGTTGTTCGTCCAGTTGGAAGGCCAGGGCCTGGCTGCCGTCCTGGGTGCGCAACAGCTCGCCTTTGCGCACCCCCGGCAGGCCGGAGATCCAGGCGATGGCATCGGCTATGCCTATCACCTCGCCGCGCTCGCGAATTTCCAGGCCGATTTGTGCAGTTTCACGGCTATTCATCAGCTTTTCGCCTCAGCTGCGCCGCTGTTCATGGGGCTTTATCTCCAGCTTCATCATCTTCAGCTTCATCCTTGGGTTGGGCGCCGGTATCTTTTTGTTGGAAGCTATTTAGGCCCCGCGCCAGGCTGGCCTCCAGCAAGTGGCCATCGAGGGCGATGCTGATACCGGCGAGCAGCTCCGGCTGCTGCTGCCAGTGATAGCTGGGTGACTGCT
>CBINKF010000289.1:0-4856 GCA_966251115.1 uncultured Cellvibrio sp. | reverse complement strand
GGTTGCCGCTAGCGGTCGGGTTTGCTTATATGTAAGATATTATGACATGATGCCCAAAGCATCAGCGGCGGCTAAACATAAAGATAAAACATCAAGATAAAACGTCTAAAGATAACCGCGCGTTGCTCAAAATACCTGTCCTCCCAGGTCTGGCTGCGGTGTACGGCCATTATCAACCAATCAAAAAGCACATAGACAATCGGCGCTTTGAAGGAACCCAACACTACTGCTTTGGTTGATCCGGCATGCTTAAATTTTATCGAAATGCATTACTTGTCTTGGTTACTTTGCTGTTGATAACTGCCCTGGTGGTGTACGCCGGCTGGGTTAAGTCGCGGCTGAGCGCCTCTTTGTTTCCGGCGCATGATCCCCGGTTTTTGTGGGCGTCGGCCATGGAGCCCAAAGCGCCCGTCGGCCATACCCAGGTGACCCTGGAGAATCAGGTGGGTACTGTGGAGTACAACTTTACCCTGGATTCCCACCAGCCTTTCCCCTATACCCATTACTCCATTTATTTTGTCGATCCTATCCAGTCTTTTGTACAGGTGGACCTAAGCCGCTATTCGAGTATGAATTTCAAGGTGCAGTGCGATCCTAAAAACGTGCTGATGCTGGTGTTGTTCAGTTTTGATGACAAGGTGACCAATTTGAATAACATGGCCAGCCGCCGCGTGTCCTCGTCCGCTTTTTCCTGCGACAAAGCCTGGAGTGACGTGAGCATTAATTTGGCGGATCTGGATACTCCGCAGTGGTGGTTGGGGCGCTATGGTTTTGAGTTTAGCGATACCGGTTATCGCCGGGATAAAACCATGGGTTTTGCCTGGGTCAATTCGCTGCAGAGCCCGGTCGATACGCCCTCCCATGTGCGCCTCACCGATATTCACCTGGAGGGAACAGATACGCGTTACCGCTATCTTGCGCTGGGCCTCTGCACCTGTTTGTGGATTGCTGTTGTGCTCTGGCAGCTGAGTGTTTATGTTCAGGTGCTAACTCGGGAAATTCAGGCCAGGGTAAAGCAGGACCAGCCGTTAATTGCCTACAAAAAATTGTCGATTGCGCCGCAAAAAGATAAGGAGAAAAGTGCACTCTTGCGCTATCTCGCCACCGAGTACACCAACCCGGAATTGAGTTTGGAAATGGCGGTGATCCATCTGGGGATTAATCGCAATAAAGTGAATGACCTGCTTAAGGATGAACTGGGTCTCACCTTTAGTGCCTACCTGAACAAATTGCGCCTGACTGAGGCGGCGCGCCTGCTGGCGCAAAACGAAGAGGCCAATGTATCGGAAATTGCCTACTCAGTTGGCTATAACAATGTGTCCTACTTCAATAAATTGTTTAAGCAGGAATATGGTTGCGCACCAAAAACCTTTAAGTCTCTCTACCAAACCCGGGAACCGGCTTAGTCCGTTTTTTTTGCGGTTCCTTTCTTTGGTTCCTTTCCGCGGCTCCTTATTTCGGCTCCTTACTGTAGCTCCTTAACGTCCTGTATCCTGCAAAACTGCCAGAGTATTACTTCCACGGCTGTTATTTAGCGCCGCGATTACAGCGCTGGATAACTTTTAAGAACCGCCCTCGCCAGGCTGCCATTGATCAGTTACTCCACCAAGTATCCACCAACAAGAGATCAACGTGTTGGTGAAATCAATTTGTATTTAAAATTTTTTTCATCTGTGTTCGGCGCAAAAGAGCCGTGTTTTTATTCTGATGTTTTTCGCGACAAACAACTTAAAACTAATTGCACAATTGCTGTAATTTTTTGCAATCTGCAAAAAAAAATTTCAAAAACACAAATTCATGCCTGCACAAATCATTAGTTTCGACCGCGCGTTAACAACACCAGCCAGGCGCTGCCCTTGAGGGTTGGCGGCCGGGTTTCAGCATGGCGCAACTTATATTTGCTGAATGCAACCGGGTGACCTGGCGGGGCGCACTACTACTTTTTGTGGAGATTAAAATAATGAAGATTCAGAGACACAATAGCGAAGGCTTAAGGCGAGTCATCAAACTGGGTTGCGGCCTGCTGGCGGCAGGCGCGCTGAATGTGGTTGGTTCATCCAACGCTATGGCCAGTTGTAGTTATTCCATCGATAACGAATGGAATACCGGTTTTGTCGCCAGTATCACGATTAAAAATGATACCAGTGCAGCGGTAAACAACTGGAACGTTAATTGGCAGTACAACACTAACCGTATGACCAACGGCTGGAATGCCAATTTCTCTGGCACAAACCCCTATACCGCCACCAATATGAGTTGGAATGGCAGCATTGCCGTTGGACAATCCATCAGCTTTGGTTTTCAGGGTGACAAAAACGGTGGCAGTGCCGAGCGCCCGAGTGTGGGTGGCACCCTGTGCAGCGGTGGCCAAAGCAGCTCCAGCAGTTCGTCCAGCGTCAGCTCATCGAGTGTCAGTTCATCAAGTGTCAGCTCATCCAGCTCCAGTGTGGTCAGCAGTTCATCCAGCAGCTATTCGGTGCCAGCGAATAATTTTGCGCAAAATGGCGGTGTGGAATCTGGTTTAACCAACTGGGGAGTAACCGCAGGTACAGTCACCCGCGTAACCAGCGATAAACACAGCGGCGCCGCCAGTGCACTAATCAGTGGGCGCACATCGGCCTGGAATGGTCTGACCTTTAATGTGGGTTCACTCACTCAGGGCAACGAGTACGAAGTGGCGGTGTGGGTCAAGCTGGCGGCAGGTACGCCCGACAGTGTGATTTACCTCACGGCCAAGCGTCAGGATGATTCTGATTCGTCCACGTACAACGAATATACCCGCGTTGCCAATATCACCGCATCGGCTGGCGAATGGCGCCTGTTGCAGGGTTATTACACCCAGCTGGGCTCCACCGCGTTCCAGTATTTTATTATTGAAACAGCGGATACCACGGCTAATTTCTATGCCGACGATTTTTCTGTCGGCGGCCAGGTGACGCAGAGTTCCAGCAGCAGCTCGTCCAGCTTCAGCAGTTCGGGTAATGGCAAAAAATTTGTCGGCAATATCACCACCTCGGGTGCGGTGCGCTCGGACTTTATTAACTACTGGGATCAAATTACACCAGAGAACGAAGGCAAGTGGGGCTCGGTGGAGCGCTCGCGCGATGTTTACGACTGGAGTGCGCTGGATAGAATCTACGCCTATGCGCGCCAGCACAATATTCCGGTCAAGGCGCACAATTTTGTCTGGGGCAACCAGTACCCATCCTGGATTAATTCGCTCAGTGCCAGCGATCAGGCGGCAGAAATTGAAGAGTGGATTCGCGATTACTGCACCCGCTACCCGGATACCGCCTATATCGATGTGGTGAATGAAGCAACACCCGGTCACGCGCCAGCGGCTTACGCGCAAAATGCGTTTGGCAGCAATTGGATTATCAAATCCTTCCAGTTAGCGCGCAAATATTGCCCCAACTCGGTATTGATTTTGAACGATTACAATGTGCTGAGCTGGAACACCGATCAGTTTATCGCCATGGCGCAACCGGCGATCAACGCCGGTGTGGTGGATGCCCTGGGCTTGCAGTCTCACGGCTTGGAAGATCGTCCGCTGTCGGACATTCAATCCAAATTAAACCGTATTGCTGCCCTGGGTCTGCCCATTTATATCTCTGAATACGATATCGCCAAAACCGATGATCAAACCCAGTTGCAAATTATGCAGCAGCAATTCCCGCTGTTTTACAACCACCCCTCGGTTAAGGGCATTACCCTCTGGGGTTATGTTTACGGCAAAACCTGGGTAACGGGCAGCGGTTTAATTCAGGACAATGGTTCACCGCGTCCGGCCATGACCTGGCTAATGAATTACCTCGGCCGCTAATTGCAGCGAGCCTAACAAAAAAGCTCATAGCAATGAGCTTTGAACAATAGCACCTCAGCGGCAAGGGACTGCCGCGCGAGGAGCTGGCGCTTCTCTTCAATATTTACCTACCCCTTGGCCTTAGGTCGAGTTATTCCGCATCACTCGGCCAGGTGTTTTTTAGGCTTGCACAACATTAACAATTAACCTGGGAAAACACATGAATACGCAAATCATATCTTTTGGCCCGCGCTGGAAAAAATGCAAACCCCTGGTCATTGCCACAGGGCTTGCGCTCTTATCCGGCTTTTATTCGGCGCTGACAAGCGCATCCTGTAGCTACTCTATCGATAATGAATGGTCGTCCGGATACGTCGCCAGTATTGTGGTGAAAAATGAAACCGCGACAGCGGTGACTGGCTGGAATGTGAGTTGGCAGTATGCTGCCAATCGCATCAGCAATAGCTGGAATGCCAATCTGACGGGAAGTAACCCTTACACAGCAACCAATATGAGTTGGAATGGCAACCTCGCCGTGGGGCAGTCGGCCACATTTGGTTTTCAAGTGGATAAAAACTCCGGTAGTGCCGAGCGTCCGACGCTAAATGGCAGTTTGTGCGGTGGAGGAGTTGCCAGCTCTTCCTCAAGTTCATCTTCCAGTTCATCTTCCAGCTTGACAGTCAGCTCTTCATCCCGTTCAAGTGTGGTGAGTAGCGCTGTTAGCAGCAGCTCATCGTCCAGCAGCTACTCGGTACCGGCTATTAATTTCGCGCAAAATGGTGGTGTGGAGTCTGGGTTGACCAATTGGGGGGTAACTGCAGCGACTGTAACGCGCTCCACGGCGGATAAGCACTCAGGTGCTGCCAGTGCATTGATAAGTGGACGCACGGCGGCTTGGAATGGCTTGACGTTTAATGTGGGTACCCTGACCCAGGGTAACGAGTATGAAGTGGCGGTGTGGGTCAAGCTGGCAGCTGGTGCGCCCGATGCGGTGATCTACCTCACTGCTAAACGCCAGGATGATGCAGATAGCTCAACCTATAACGAATACACC
>CBINKF010000288.1:0-4864 GCA_966251115.1 uncultured Cellvibrio sp. | reverse complement strand
CAAGACCCAGGCTGCGGATAAGCGAGTCTTTCATACCACCCCCAGTGCGTTGTCTAATGTCATTTTTAAAATGCTTGTCTGAAGCAATCAGAACAGTGATTTAACGGACAGCAATTTGTTAACCATAGCAATTGTGAAGTAAGACGCGCGCAGCGGCGCTTTATTTACAATTTTTTATTGTTTGATTTTTAGCGGCGCCATAACGAAAAAAGCCGTTAATCATTTTCACGGGAGTAAAAATAATTAACGGCAACGGGCTTTGCTAGAAAAAACTACATGAGAAAATCGTATTAACGGATGTAACGGTTGATAATGTTTTCGTACAGCTCTTGCTTACCGCTGATCAGCGTCACCTCACCACCGCTGTTACCCAGCTGCGCCAATTGCTCCAGGCTCAGCTTGCCTTCTTCAAAAGCCTTACCATTACCGGCATCAAAGCTGGCATAACGCTCTTTGCGCAGGCCTTCCAGTGGGGATTTCTGCAGCAGGTCAGCGGCGATCAGCAGTGCGCGGGCAAAAGTGTCCATACCGCCGATGTGGCCATAAAAGCGGTCAGCGGCATCAGTCGAGTTGCGACGCGCTTTAGCATCGAAGTTAACACCACCACCCTGCAGGCCACCGGAACGCAGCAGTACCAGCATCATCTCTACAGTTTCGTTGATGTTGTAGGGGAACTGGTCGGTATCCCAGGCGTTTTGATAGTCGCCGCGGTTGGCGTCGATTGAACCCAACATGCCGGCGTTTGCGGCCGCTTGCATGTCGTGGCACATAGTGTGGCCGGCCAGGGTCGCGTGGTTGGTTTCCAAATTGAGTTTGAAATCTTTATCCAGGCCGTGGTGACGCAGGAAGCCAATTACAGTTTCGGCATCGAAGTCGTATTGGTGTTTGGAAGGCTCCATGGGTTTTGGCTCAATAAAGAAAGTACCTTTAAAGCCCTGGCCGCGCGCATAGTCGCGCGCCATGGTCAGGAAGCGCGCCATGTGCTCTTGCTCGCGCTTCATGTCGGTGTTGAGCAGGCTCATATAACCTTCGCGGCCGCCCCAGAACACATAGTTTTCGCCATCGAGCGCAATGGTTGCATCCAGCGCATCTTTTAATTGCGCGCCGGCGTAGGCCACTACGTTAAAGTCGGGGTTGGTGGAGGCACCGTTCATATAGCGTGGGTTGCTGAACAGGTTGGCGGTGCCCCACAGGAGTTTTACGCCCGAGGCTTTTTGCTTCTCTTTGGCGTACTCAACGATGGTTTGCAAACGCTTGGAGGTCTCGCTGCGGCTGCTGCCTTCATCGATCAGGTCGATGTCGTGGAAGCAGTAGTAGGGCACGCCCAGCTTGGTGATAAATTCAAACGCGGCGTCCATTTTTTCGCGCGCGCGCGCTACAACATCAGCGGTTGAAGACCAAGGGAAGGTATAGGTGCCTGGGCCAAAAGGATCGTGGCCAGCGCCACAAAAGGTGTGCCAGTAGCAGACCGCAAAACGGAAGTGTTCCTTCATGGTTTTGCCCAGGACTACGCGGTTTTCATCGTAGTATTTGAATGCCAGTGGATTGTCAGATTCCGCACCCTCAAAGGCGATTTTGCCAATGCCGGGGAAGTATTCTTTGCTGCCGAGTACAACGCTCATAGAGATCACCTTCTGGTTAAGCTAATTCAATTCAGGGTTAACACTTACCTGCACGGCGCCGCTTAAAGCAGTGCACACCAGGCATGGTAAGCGTCCTGGTAGCGGGCAAATTCCGCTGCCTGGGGTTCAATAACGGCCAGCTTTTTCAAACTGCCAAAAGCCTCACTGGCCGATGTGTAATAACCACTTCCCAATGCCGCCGCGCGCGCTGCGCCCTCGGCGCCATCGGTTTCAAACATTTCCACTGCCGCCTGGGTGGTGTTGGCAAAAGTCTGGGCAAAAACCTCACTCAGGAACATATTGCCTTTGCCCGCGCGCACCACATCGCAGCTGCCGCCCAGGGATTTGAGTACATCAAAACCCTGGTTGAGCGAGAACACTATGCCCTCTTGCGCGGCGCGCACCATATGGCCCAGGCCATGGCGATTGAAATCCAGGTTGCGCAGTTGCGCACCCAGGTTTTTGTTTTGGAAAATCCGCTCGGCGCCGTTGCCGAAAGGGTGGAAAATCAAACCTTCGCTACCCACAGGGACAGCCTGCGCCAGGGCATTTAATTGCGGATAAGAGGGTTCGCCACCGGCCTGGCTGAGGGTTTGACGCAGCCAGGAGTAGAGGCGACCGCAGCCGTTCACACACACCAGCACGCCATTGCGCGCCTGGTCTTCGGTATTGGTTACATGCAAAAAGGTGTTTACGCGCGACTGGGTATCGGCCGCCGGCTGATCGGTTACACCGTAGATCACACCCGAGGTGCCCGCTGTCGCCGCCACTTCACCCGGCTGCAACACATTCAGGCTGAAGGCGTTGTTGGGCTGATCGCCAGCGCGGTAGGCGATTTTGATACCGGCGCGCAGGCCCAGTTCGGCGGCCGCGGCTTCTGACACACGGCTCTGGTCGCCAAAGCTGGGCACCAGATCCGGAATGACAGTCGCGTCTATACCCCAGTGGGCCAGCAACTCAGTGGCCACGCGCTGCTCTTTAAAATCCCACAAGGTGCCTTCCGACAGGCCGGAAGCCGTAGTGTTGATCACCCCTGAGAGCTTCATGGCCACATAGTCGCCGGGCAGCATAATTTTGTGGATACGCGCGAACAGCTCCGGCTGGTTCTCCTGCACCCAGCGCAGCTTGGCGGCGGTGAAGTTACCCGGGGAGTTGAGCAGATGACCAAAGCAGTAGTCGCGACCCAGGTCTGCCAGAGCCGCCTCGCCCAGCGGTACAGCGCGGCTGTCGCACCAGATAATGGAGGGGCGCAGCACCTGCTGGTCTTTATCCACCACCACCAGGCCGTGCATCTGATAGGAGATGCCAATGGCGTCTATCTGCTGGGGATTGATGTCGAACTTGCTGAATAGCCGGGCGCTGCCCTGCTTGATACAGTCCCACCAGGTATTGGGGTCCTGCTCGGCAAAACCGGGCTGCGGGCTGGCAATGGCCAGTTCCGACTCGGGATGGGAGAGTGCACCAAGATTTTTGCCCGTGGCGCCATCAATCACCGAGAGTTTGACTGAGGAGCTGCCAACATCAATACCAAGAAACAACATAGAGTTCTCTAGAGCTGGAATAGTGTTATCTAATCTGTTTTTTTACTTTTGTAGCTCATCCGCAAGATGCCAATTGGATTCGCCGGGGCAACTTGCTTATTGCTTTAGTAACAATATAGCTTATTGTCCAAACGACAACAAGAGCTTTAGGCGAAGAATTTTATGGCACTGTCTCGCCGGGGTGAAAATAGCCGCGTTAAGGGGCCACCTCGGGCGCGCACTCGACCCGGCGCCAATTGGCTTATACAATGCGGGCGATCCCGCGCCTTTATGGCGCTAAAATTTCCGTCGATAACACGAGAATTCCTGAGGAAACGCCAGTGTCCGAACCGACCGCCGCAAACCCCAATGCCCAGCTGGAACCCCTTAACCTGCCTCCTAACGTGATCAAGGCCCTGTCAATCGACAACCTCATTTTTGGCCTGGACCACGATGAACTGAAGATTTTGCTGGTTAAGCAGACCGACCCCATGCACCAGGGTAAATGGGCACTGCCTGGCGGCTGGATTCGCTATGACGAAAACCTGCGCGATGCGGCCTATCGTCTGCTGGAAGAGCTAACCGGCATTCGCCAATTGTTTTTGGAACAGCTGAAAACCTTTGGGCGGGTGGATCGCTTCCCCAATGATCGCGTGGTCACAGTCGCCTATTACGCACTGGTCAGCGCCGAAAACTACTCGCTGATGGCGGGCCAGGCGGCTGCCGATGTCAGCTGGCACAGCGCCAACAAGCTGCCCGAACTGGTTTACGACCACGCCGAAATTATCGAGCACGGCTTAAAAGTACTGCGCCATCAGGTGTGTCATCAACCTATAGGCTTTAACCTGCTGCCCGAAAAATTCACCCTGCTGCAACTGCAGGCGCTTTACGAGGCGATACTGAATACCAAGCTGGACAAGCCCAACTTCCGCCGCAAAATCATGAAAATGAATCTGCTCACCCCCTGCAACGAGAAGCAGCAGGGCGTTCCTCACCGCGCCGCCAACCTCTACCGTTTTGACGATGAGGCCTACAAACACCTAACTGAATCGGGTTTCGCATTTGAAATTTGATTTATTAACAAAAATAAGCAAAGTTTAAAGCGCAGCATATAGTCACAAAAACCATATTACTTTAGACTGCCGCCAGCAGGGTCTCTTGCCTCTGGCGGTTTGCGTTTTAGTGTTCCCGCCAGAATTCTGTGATATGTTCCAACCCGCCGTACCAGCGGCTTGATATACCCTTTTTTTAGTTTACAAAGGGGCAATCAACGGCCCAGTAGGGATAGCCGCCAAAAGGCGTGCAGCTGGGCCCAGAGGTCATAATTTCAATAACAGGTATAACCATGAACGATACAACCAGCTCCAACCAGGCGAATACGCCCTTTATTGTATTAATCAGCGTGATCGCCACCATCGGCGGCTTTCTTTTCGGTTTTGACAGCGGCGTTATCAACGGCACCTATGACGGCCTTAAAACGGCTTTTAACCTGGACACCGCAGCAGCCTCATCGAGTGTTGCCTCCATGCTGCTAGGCTGTGCGGTAGGCGCTTTCTTTGCCGGCTGGCTGGCCGACCACTATGGCCGTCGCGCCATGCTGATCCTGGCGTCCGTGCTGTTTATTGTCTCCGCCTGGGGATCGGGTATCGCCACCCATAACGTTGAATTTGTTATTTACCGTGTACTGGGCGGCCTGGCGGTAGGCGCCGCCTCGGTTATGTG
>CBINKF010000287.1:0-4866 GCA_966251115.1 uncultured Cellvibrio sp. | reverse complement strand
CACGGATTCGGCCCATACCCTGCTGCTGGTATTTGTTGCCACGGCGGTGACCATGCCCCACATCTTTCATATGGGCTTGGCGGAAAACCCGCTGATGCGCAACTCCCATACAGTCACCTGGGCCTTCCCGCTGTTTTTATTGCTGTTGGCGCTGCCGATATTCCCCATTCTCTGGGCCGGATCTGAACTGGCGGTCCCGCTGCCGCCCCAGTACTACACCCTGGGCGTACCCATCCTGTTCGGCTCACCCGGTTTGACGCTGCTGGCATTTATAGGCGGACTCTCGGCCTCCACTGGGGCCATGGTGATCATCTCGCTGGCGCTGGCCACCATGGTGATGAACCACTGGGTGCTACCCAGCTTCCAACTGCGCGCGCGCCACGATCTCTACCGCCAGCTGATCTGGCTGCGCCGAGTGCTGATTGCCGCTATCTTCCTCGGCGGTTATCTATTTTACTGGCTGCTCAACAATCGCTATAGCCTCACCAACCTCGCGCTCACCGCTTTTATCGAAACCCTGCAATTCCTGCCTGCAACCTTTGCCATTATCTTCTGGAGCAAAGGCAACAGGCGCGGCCTGCTGGCAGGCCTGAGCCTGGGCACGGCGGTTTGGGCTGTGGGCCTGCTGCTCCCGATGCTGACTGGAATCGACTATATCCATTTGCCGGTGGTGGATACCTATGTGCGCCTGGGGCCCAATTACTGGAGCGAAATCACGCTGATATCGCTCAGCCTCAACACCTTTTGCTTTGTGGCAATTTCGCTGATTACGCGCCAAACCGAGGAGGAGGAATACAACGCCGACCTCTGCGCCGCTGACGAGCTGAGCCACCCGGTGCGCCTGGCGCTGGATGTGCACTCCGCCGCCGAGTTTAAAGCGCGCCTGGCCAAGCCCCTGGGCAAGGTCACCGCCAGCCGCGAGGTGGATATAGCCCTGAAAGAGCTGGGGCTGACCATCAGCGAGCGCCGCCCCTATGCGCTGCGCCGCCTGCGCGATCAAATCGAAGGTAATCTCTCCAGCCTTATGGGTATCCATGTGGCGAGCGAGATTATGGATAAGTACATTCCCCAGCAGATCGCCGAAGCGCGCGACTCCATGGACATCAACCTGATTGAGACACGCCTGGGGCAATACCGCGACCGCTTGACCGGTATGGCGGCCGAGCTGAACAACCTGCGCCTCTACCACCGCCAGACCCTGGAAGAATTGCCCCTGGCGGTCTGCTCCCTGGGGCGCGACATGGAAATCCTCATGTGGAACCGCGCCATGGCAGCGCTAACCCAGATATCCACCGAAGATGTTACCGGCTCCTACCTGGAGGACATCCCCGAACCCTGGTGCAGCCTGCTAATCGACTTTAGCAGCAGCAGTGAACACCATTTTTACCGCCGCGAAATTGACCTCAACGGCCGCCCCCACTGGATTACCCTGCACAAGGCCAATATCCAGGGTACGCTTAATACCGGCACCCAGGATCAGGTTATGCTGCTGGAGGACGTGACCGAAACCCAACTGCTGGAACAGGAGCTGGTGCACTCGGAGCGCCTGGCCTCCGTAGGCCGCCTGGCGGCAGGCGTGGCCCATGAGATTGGCAACCCTATAACTGGCATCGCCTGCCTCGCGCAAAACCTGCGCTATGAATCCGAAGAGCCAGATTCGGTGCTGGACACTGCCGACCAGATACTCAGCCAGACCGACCGCGTCAGCCGCATAGTCCAATCGCTGGTGAGCTACTCCCACACGGGCCACGCCAGCCGCACTGACTTCGAGGCGGTTTCCCTGCGCGACTGCGCCAACGAGGCCATACAGCTGCTGTCGTTACAAAAAGACAAAAATCAGGTGCTGTTTTGTAACGACATCCCCAAAACCGCCGTGGTTGAAGGAGACGCCCAGCGGATAATTCAGGTTTTTATAAATCTTTTATCTAACGCGCGGGATGCCAGCCCAGAGCAAGGGCGTGTTATGCTTGAAAGTAACGAAGATGAGTATTCGGTAACAGTTTTTGTTACCGATGAGGGTCACGGCATACCGCCCGAGTTAATTGAGCGCATTCTGGAGCCCTTCTTTACCACCAAGGACCCGGGCGAAGGTACCGGCTTGGGTCTGGCCATGGTCTACAGCATTATCGAGGACCACAGCGGCCACTTAGACATTATCAGCCCGGCTGATACAGTGCATAATCGCGGCGCCAAATTCGTTTTTACCTTGCCGCGCCACATGGACATCCAAAGCGAAAGCTAAGCAGCGAGTAAACCTTACCCTCGTAGGGTAGATTTTATCCAGCAATAGCCCAGTGCTAAGAGCGAGACAAAAGAACGCTTATGAGTAAGATCCTGATTGTTGAAGACGAAACCATTATCCGCAACGCCCTGCGCAAACTACTGGAACGCAACCAGTACGATGTTAGTGAGGCGCCCTCGGTAAAGGAGGCCACATCCAAGTTCAACCTCAAGGAATTCGATCTCATCATCAGCGACCTGCGCCTGCCGGGCGCACCGGGAACCGACCTGATCAAGCTGGCAGGGGAAACTCCGGTGCTGATTATGACCAGCTACGCCAGCCTGCGCTCAGCGGTGGACTCCATGCGCATGGGCGCAGTGGACTATATCGCCAAACCCTTTGACCACGATGAAATGGTCACCGCCGTTAAGCGTGTGATCGGCAAAGCCAAGGCCGCCAATCGCAGCGCCGCCGGCACTCAGCAGACGGCCAGCACCACCATCGCCGGGATTATTGGCAGCTCGGAAGTGATGCAGGACCTTTACAACCGCATCCACAAGGTGGCCCCAACCAACGCTACCGTACTTATCCACGGCGAGACAGGTACAGGTAAAGAGCTGGTCGCGCGCGCGCTGCATGAGGAGAGCAACCGCAGCAATCACCTGATGATTTCGGTCAACTGCGCCGCTATTCCCGACACCCTGATTGAATCTGAACTCTTCGGCTACGAAAAAGGGGCATTTACCGGCGCCTCCACTAACCGCGAAGGCCTGGTAGCCGCTGCCGACGGTGGCACCCTGTTCCTCGACGAAATCGGCGAGTTGCCACTCGAAGCCCAGGCGCGCCTGTTGCGCGTCCTGCAAGAGGGCGAGGTGCGCCCCCTGGGCTCGGTAGAGTCGCGCAAAGTAGACGTACGCCTGGTAGCGGCAACCCACCGCGACCTGCGCAAACTCACCAAAGAGGGCAAGTTCCGCGAAGACCTCTATTTCCGCCTAAACGTAGTTCAATTGGAACTCCCGCCACTGCGCGAGCGCGGACGCGACATTATCAATATCGCCGAGAGCCTGCTGCAGCGCTACTGTGGCCAGTTCGGCAAGCCTTCGCTCAAGCTATCCAATGCGGCCATGGATACCATCATGAGCTATTCCTGGCCGGGCAATGTGCGCGAATTGGAGAACGCCATGCAGCGCGCGGTTATCCTCTGTGAGGACAGTGCCGAAATTGGTGAGCACCTGCTGTCTATCGACCTGGATGCCATCCAGGCCGCTGAGGATGGCCATTCAATTCTCGAAACGCCGCGCCTGGCCAGCCGCTCCAGCGCCCGCCCCAGCAGTGCCGCGAGCGAGGACCTATCTCTGGAAGACTACTTCCAGCGCTTTGTGCTGGAACATCAGGACACCATGAGCGAAACCGAGCTGGCGCGCAAACTGGGGGTTAGCCGCAAGTGCCTGTGGGAGCGCCGGCAGCGCTTGGGCATACCACGCAGCAAGTCCACCAGCAGCGCCAAGTAGTCCTCTACACCACAACCAAGCCACCAAAAAAACAAAGCCCCTGAGAGTAAAAACCCTCAGGGGCTTTGTTTTTGTTACGTCAAAACCAGCCTTTCGGTGAACTTTTTGTTGAGTAACATGTCAATGTGTTACCCCGCTTAACGCAAGTGTTACCCCTCCAATACTGTTACCTGTTCCCAAATCCAGTAACACCTTCCCACAGTTTTGTAACCCTTGGAAATAACAAAAAGCAATAAGAAGCCCCCCGAAAAACCTATCCCATTGATTTAAAAAGACATTTCAAAATTGGCACAACA
Organism: uncultured Cellvibrio sp.; assembly: GCA_966251115.1. GTDB lineage: Bacteria > Pseudomonadota > Gammaproteobacteria > Pseudomonadales > Cellvibrionaceae > Cellvibrio. Next base: position 838 of record CBINKF010000287.1, on the reverse strand, counting down.
CATGCCTTCTATGGCGCATAACAAAAACAAACAATAAGAATGAACGCCAAATTACTAATAACAACAACAAATAATAAAAAGCGGAAAAAACTTAAAATAACAACAACAAACAATAAAAAACTGAAACTGTAAAAACATAACAACAAGAAATAATAACAACAGAAAATTTGTTAATAACAACAAGAAACAATAAAAACAGAAATGTAATTAATAACTACAAAAAACAATAAAAAGAGAAAATTGAATAACAATAAATAAAATAAATTAGAAAGACCACGCTAGAAGACAAGAGCAATAAGACAGTACAATAAAGCGGATACTGACTAGGCAGAGGATGGGATAGCACGCGAGATTGGAGATTTGCAACGGATGCAACCCATTAAATGCCTTCAGCAGCACTTTGGTGCTACCCTCCTACGGGAAAGCTTCGGCTTTCCCGTTTTGCTTTCCAGCTCCTACATCTGAATAACAGCTCGATCGCCCAGTAATGGACAACCAGGCTTTATGCAGGTTCCCTAAGACAGCGTGTCGTGCAATCCTCCCAGGTCTGTTAAACTCGCCGCTTCACCTCAAACGCAGGCTTGATTACACGCAATCACCATGCTCAAACGCTTGTTAAATCTCATAATTCCCCGCGTCAAGGAGTCCACCGGCCAAGCCAGTGGCGGCCCGCGCGTTATCCCCCGCGATCAGCACAGTGTCTCCCGGCGCAATATCAGCTCGGCTGCACTCAAGGTGATCAAACAGTTGCATGAAGCCAAATTTGACGCCTATCTGGTAGGCGGTGGCGTGCGCGATTTGCTGCTGGGTGGTCACCCTACAGACTTTGATGTAGCCA
>CBINKF010000286.1:0-4867 GCA_966251115.1 uncultured Cellvibrio sp. | reverse complement strand
TCGCGCTCGCGATTGCGCTCGCGCACAAAAAGTACAAATTCGCCGTGCTCGCGCCCGGGAATCAGCACCAGCACAGACTCAGGCTCTTCAAACCCCGAGAGATACAAAAAGTCGCTGTCCTGGCGATAGTGGTAATCGGTATCGCGACTGCGGATACGCTCGGGCGCAGCCGGCACTATGGCAATAGAGTTGGGTTCCATCTGCGCCATCAACGCTTTGCGACGGCGGGCGAATTCGGTTTTGGCGATTTTCATGGGCGACTCTGCGGCAGTAAATAAGTAAAAGCTTAGTGGAGAGTTGGGGTGGATGTTACCGGCGCTGCAGCAGTCGTGTCTTGCGCTGGCGCAAATTCCAGATAGAGCGAGCTGGCCGCCATGCGCACATACTCCACCACTTCGGTGTAATCCGCTTCCGCGCTTGGCTCGTCTTCTTCGTCATCCACCTGGATCTGCACAATATTGGAAAAGTCCTGCAGCATGTCTTGGGCATCTTCATCCAGATCGCGCTCGCCCTGGACTTCCACGCTGCCAAATCCGGTGAGAAAACCGTGACACCACTGGCTGAGGCAGGCGGCGCGCTCACTCAGCAGGCTCTCATCATCGGGCAGCATCAACTTCAAACCGAAATCGCCCTGCAGTTGCTGCAGGCTGATGTGGTAGAGGTTGGTGAGTGCAGTGCGGATTCGCTCATCCGGCGCCGACATAAAATCGAGGAACTCAACCGCTTCCAGCAGCCAGTTGATTTCACTCAGGCGCGCACCACCGGCGAGTTTGCCGCAGAGTAAACCGTGCAGTTCTGACGGACTGTTAAGCACCCCCAGAGGCGCCAGCAGGTCGGCCAATTCGTCAAAGCTGATGGGTGTGTAAACTTGATGGGATAGTTCTGGGTCATTCAAGGGGTCGGACATAGGTACCTCACGCTCTAGCTGGGGCAATGCTATCACGATTGCCCGTTTAAACAGACGACTCTTTTAAGGCTGGCCCTGCAGGCATCTGGCGCGCATTCAGGCGCAACTGAACTTCGGCTGAAAAGCCATTAAAACCTGTCGATAAAACTTGCAAATATTTCATTTACTAACAACCAACTTCTCGAATTTACATTAAGTTTCTGCCGAACAATTGACCGACTGGGCAGGGCGCAATATAGTGAGCAACCGCGCTCTATAATTGGTTATTGTGGATCATGTCTGACAATCTTTTGCTCTCCCTGGAAAACAAGCTGGATAAGCTCATCCTGCTCTGCAACCGCTTGCAGCAGGAGAACGCCGAACTTAAAGCCCGCGAAAGCGAATGGCAAAAGGAGCGGCAGCGGCTGATCGAAAAGAACGAACTGGCGCGCACCCGCGTGGAAGCCATGATTTCCCACCTGAAAAACCTGGATGCGGAGTAAGCGTCATGAGCAACGAAACCGTCTTCGTAAAAATCCTGGACAAAGAATACCAAGTGGCCTGCCCGCGCGAGGAGCGCCAGGCGCTGCTGGAGTCTGCACAACTGCTGGATGAGCGGATGAAAGCCATCAAAGGCACAGGCGCAGTTATCGGCCTGGAGCGAATTGCGGTGATGGCGGCGCTCAACCTCAGCCACGAATTGCTGCAGGCGCGCCACTCCGGTGGCAGCGGCGCCGGTAACGGCAACCAGGCGGACCTGCAGCGTTTGAATGAAAAACTGGAGCGCAGCCTGGCCGCGCTCTCCTGAGGTTAATTCAACGCCGGTCCAAAAAACTGCGCCCGCCATCGCGGGCGTTTTGCTATTAAGCGCAAAAGTATTCAAATCGAACCCTGCGAAACCAATCTGCCGGTTTTGTCACCACAAGCGCAAAAAGCGCTAAATTACCAGCCCCTGCTAAGACGAATTTTTCCTAACTTATTGTTATTTGGGCGCGTAAATTCATTTGCGATTGCCCCGGGACTCTGGGTTATACTGGCACCTCGCCCTGGAATGTTTGCAATCCAACAATGTCCTTGAGCCGATAAATGTTAGCCCGGCAGTATCTCGTTGAGCTTGGTGTGCATGTCCGCCAGACGGAAAGCCTAAAAAGCCACAGGTATCGCCACCTTGAACCTTTGGGTTCAAGGCCAGCTTGGTAGCGGCATTTCGGGGTCTCTTATCTCCTCTATTACTTCGTTGTAAATCTGTTTTTTCTGCTAATTCCGCTGTGAAAACTCCCTTTTCAATTTTTCCACTGTGCCCGCGTTGGTGATAACCCGCTAATTTGTTTTAATACCGCCTGTTAAACCAAGAGCAAAAACCATGACGGAAACTGTGCAAGAGCGCCAGCACCTGCGCCAAAGCCTGCGCGCCCGGCGCCGCGCGCTGAATACCACTGAGCAACAGCACCACGCCCAACAGTTAGTGCGCCAGTTGATGAAAGTGCCGCAATTTATGCGCGCTCAGTATTTTGCGCTTTATATGGCCAACGACGGTGAGATTAACCCCTGGCCGGTGGCAGAGCAGCTGTGGAAAATGAAACGCAAAACCTATCTGCCGGTACTGCGCCCCGACAAACAAGGAGAGCTTTGGTTTGTGGAGTTCACTGCAGAGACTCCGATGAAAACCAATCAGTTTGGCATTCCCGAGCCTGACTTTCGCCAACACCATCGTCTGCCCGCTGCACGCCTGGATATGGCATTAATGCCTCTGGTTGGTTTTGATCGCACAGGCGCGCGCCTGGGTATGGGTGGTGGCTATTACGACCGCAGCTTTGCTTTTAAGCAGCGCGCGCCCAAAGGCAGGCCCTACTTGATTGGCCTGGCACACGCCTGCCAGGAGGTGGAGTCACTGGCGCTTGCCAACTGGGATATCCCCCTGTTTGGAGTCGCTACCGAGCGGGAATTTATCCTCTGCAGTAATTAAACCTGCTGCGAATTTATTCCAATAAAAAACCCGCCGAAGCGGGTTTTTTATTTGTCTGCAATCAGACCTTATCCTTGACCTTACTTCACCGCCGCTTCCGCAAGCGAAAACAGCGATCCAACATCCAGTAGAGTTACGCAGACACCCAGGCAAAAAACTATCAAAACTGCGGTAAAAATATCGATTTTCATGGTGCGACCTAAAAACGTTTTTATGTTTAAAGAGGCATACCGCTCAATTGCGCTGTAATGTGGACTCTACATCTACAACTTAAAGTATGTGGAAAGAACAATACTAATAGCGAAATGTTTACAAAGAAACATATGCCAGCAAATAAATCGCATATTTTTTGCACTTTTCGCCAGAAACGTGCTCAGCTTTTTATTTTTTAGCGAGACGGGATCAAAAAATCGTTTGTCGCAACCAAATTAAAAAGTATAAGCCGTTTAATTTGGCGCCAAACCAAGCGCAACATCTGCAGCTATTTGTTTCAGCTTTGGGGCGCTGGGAGTATAAATCGATGCAGATGTTCGTTTAGTCGCTTGTTAATGCCAGAGCCTCGGCTCAACTCTTGCCCGCGATCAAATTCAAAGCTGGCCGCTAGGCCGCCAATTCAAAATGATCGAGCAGCTCCATAGCGGCCACAATTAAATGATAAAGGGTACTGGCAGGAGCCAGATCGACAACGACTTCATCCTGCGCGCCGCGCTGGTCCACATAGGCGCCGGGGGTTGAGGCGCACAGGTAATAACGGAACAAATCATCCACGCCCTTAACCGCTATAGCCTCGGCCGCCGGATTGCCCGCGCGAACTTGCACCAGGCTAGCTTTGATCAACTCGGTAATGCCCCAGCAACGCTTGGTGTGTTCGATAAGCTCGCCATTGGGTTTTACCGCGTCGTAGAGCAGTCCCGAGGGCGCCATACCAATCGCCAACCCTTTGCGGTAGAGCGCGTCAGTGTAGGTTTGAACCGGGTGGCCGGTGCGGCGGCTGTACCAGTCCAGCAGCCAGACCCACTCCATCATGTGACCTGGTTCAACGGTATCACCCTTGGCGCTGGTCAGGCGCACCCAGGCATCGTCAAAGAACTCAAACAACACCTGGGTTTCAGGATCAAAAAAGCGGGTTTGGAACAGCGCAAACAGCTCTCCGGCGCGCGCCAGGTATTTGGCCTGACCGGAGGCGTCATGCAAGGCGAGCATGGCTTCAAATAGATGCATATGGGGGTTTTGACGGCGGCAGTCATAGGCGTAGTTGCCCTCAATCCAGCCGCCGGAGACGGAGCCAAAATTGCTATCCAAATGGGCGATCAGTTTGTCCGCCTCGCGCAGATAGCGCTCATCGCCGGTAGCGCGGTAAACCCAGGCAAAAGCCAGTAAAAAAAACGCGTGATCGTAAAGATCCTGCTTGGTATCTATAACCTGAAACTCAGGATTCAGCAGGTGGGTAAAGCCCGCCCCGGCACTGGGATGGGCCGCGCTGGTAAAAACAAAATCCAACAGTTTTTGAGCTGCTGCCCGGCCCTGCGGACACCAGCCGCGCTGGTAAGCCGCAGCAAAAAAGAACGCCTGGCGCGCCTGCACCCGCACGCGGGTATTGGCCTGGCGATCCACCGCACCGCTGGCATCCAGGCGCTCGTAGTTGGCGCCTGTGGCTGGGTCCAACCCGCGCGCCAACCACAGAGGCAGCGCCTCCGCCTTAATCCAGTGTTCCAGGCGGCTCGCCGCCGCGCGTAAAGCTTGAGACATGTACAGATTTCCTAGAAGCCGAAGTTTATCTATGTTTAGCAAGGCTTATACCGCCTTGTCTGGGCGCATTGTCGGCAATGGCTGGCCGAATCGCAAACAAAAAAAACCCCGGACGCACCGGGGAGAAAAAACACAACAGCGGACTATGGCTTGATAATCAACACAGGGGTCGGCAAGGAAAACTCCGGGAAATGCATCCAGGCTGTAACCGATTACCACTGTAACTACATGAGTATTAAGTCATTAGCGAAAGCATTATTACAACA
>CBINKF010000285.1:0-4870 GCA_966251115.1 uncultured Cellvibrio sp. | reverse complement strand
GCAGCGGCGCACCTGTGGCCAGCAACCAGGGCACTATCGACGGTTTTGGCAGTGTGATAGTCAACGGGCTGGAATTTCACTCCGACAAAGCCCGCATCCAGATCAACGGCCAAGCGGCGAGCGAGCTGGATTTACATGCCGGCTATCAGGTGAGCATCAGCGGGACTCTTCGCACAGGCAGCACAGGCAGCACAGGCAGCACAGGCAGCTCGGGCAGTGGCAACCAGGGCGATGCCGAGAGCGTCGACTTCCGCCCGGACCTGGTGGGTGTAATTAGCCAGATAGACACCAGCAACCAAACTCTGGTCGCCCTGGGGCAAAGCGTGCAGGTCAAGCTGCAAACCCTGTTTGATCCGGCCATCAACCCCAACAACCTGAATGGCCTGGCCCTGGGTCAACGCATTCTGGTGAGCGGCTTGTTGGCACCGGATGGCAGCCTGCAGGCAACCCGCATTGAACTTAGCAACCAGAGCCAGGAACAATTGAGCGGCCTGATAAGCGACCTGACCGCCAGCAGTTTCAAATTCCACCAGCTGAGTGTCGACTTTACCAGCGCCAGCTTTAACGGCCTGACAGCCGCCGAGCTGCGCAATGGCCTGGCCATTAACGTGCTTGGCAGCCTGAGCGGCAACACTCTGGTGGCCAGCCGCATCAGTCCGCTGCACACCACCGCCAGCGACAGCTACAGCCTGCACCTGGAGGGCCTGGTCACCCATTTTGTGTCCGCCGCCGACTTTGACCTGGCTGGCCGCCCCTGCACTGCAGGCGGCAGCACCCAGGTTGAAAACGGCCAGTTGACCAACCTGGCCCTGGGCGCCGCCCTGGAGGTGAGTGGCACCCTCGACAGCCAGGGTCGGCTGCAGGTGCAACAGCTGCGTTTTGACACCGCCAGCAATCGCCAGTTGGTGGGCCAGGTGAGCGCTATCACCATCACCGAAGGCACCAGCAGCGGCATTGCTGTAGGACAATTAACGGTAAATGGCACCCTGGTAAACACCACCTACGAGGACGATGACAGCGAGCAACTGCATCGCTTTGGGCTGCGCGATATCCAATTGGGCGACTACCTGGTAATTAGCGGCCAGGGTGACAGCAGCGGCTTTAGCGCCGGCAAAATTGAACGCGAAGACGCCAATGAATACGAGCCGGAACTCCAGGGGCAGATCAGTGAAATCAACCTGGACGACCAGAGCCTGGTGGTTTTTGGCACCCGCTTTTGGGTGACCCAGAACACCGAAATTCACGGCAATGGCAGCGACAACCTCAGCCTGGCCGACCTGGAACTGCTGTGGCAAGCCGACCCCAAATTGCTGGTTCATATTCACGGCAACAACCAAAACGGCCAACTCCAGGCCGAAGAGATCGAGCTGGCCGGCGACAGCGACGACTAGCCCGGGAACCCAGTTCAAGCTGGCAGTCCGGCCACCCCGCCGGGCTGCCAGCCTTTGCACAACTTGCCCGACCTGCCCGCTATCCGCTTTAACATTCCGTTATCCGCATCCCGCTTATTCCCACCGCTGTTATTAAGGCCCCTTGAGGTCAGCAGCCCTGACATTCGCCGCGCCTGTTTTCATTTTGCTTCGGTTTGCATGTGCTGCTGTTTGCCTCTACCTCCGCAGGCATGGGTTCAACGCCACCGATACCGGCCGCCCAGCTCCACCACCATGCAATTTTTTGCACCAAAGCAGCTGTTTTGCGACCCAGATCAAATAGCAATCAAAACAAGCACACAGAAATTTCCATATTTGGTGTATAAATTACCAATTATGGATTTACACTAAAATCCGCACAACTCAACTCACCCCCAAAAGGCAGTTACAACAATGAATACAAGGTTTATGTTGGCAGTGCTGATGTGCACAACCCTGGCCGCCTGCGGCGGTGCCACCCAGTTCGACGGCAGCAATCCCAATGACCAGGGCGCAGTTCAGGCGGGGCAGGATCAAAGCAGCAGCCTGGAGCCCCTGCCAAGTTCGACCAACAGCAGTGCCACCCAAAAAACCGACAGCGAGGATGACGAGGACGAAGACGGCGGTTCGACAGGCGGCCTCAGCAGCTCGGCAGTCAGTTCCAGTTCGGCTGCCAGCCTGCCAACGTCCAGCTCAACCAATTCCAGCCCAACCAATTCCAGTGCAATCAGTTCCAGCTCCATTAGCTCCAGTGCGGTCAGTTCCAGCGCCAGCAGCGCGCCCCTGCCGAGCGGGCTCAGCTGCCAGACGCCACCGGGCAAAAGCCATAACGCCGGGCAAAACTGCCTGTCCTGCCACAAAAAAGGTGGCTCTGGCTCCTCCTACGCCGTGTTTACCCTGGCCGGCACCGCTTACACAGCGGCGGGCAAAGCCCAGGCCAATGCCATCATCAAAATCTACGACCACAACAGCAACACTGTGGCGCTCTGTATCAAAACCAACAACCTGGGCAACTTTTACACCACCCAGGCCATTGCCGGTTTGACCAGCCCGGGCAAAGACGCGGTGGCCGAGAGCCCCGGTGGCGCCATTCACACTATGTCCTCCACCCTGACCTCGGGCGCCTGCAACGCCTGCCACGGGGTGACTGTGGCCAAAATCACCGCCGACTAAGGCGCAACACAAAAAGCCAAATTTTTCACCAAGGGGATTCGTTCATGAGCAAACTCACCCAACTCGCCCTGGCGATGGCCTGCTCCCTCGCCGCCATCTGCAGCAGCGGCGCCGACCTGGGCCGCCAGGCGCCGGACTTCCAACTCAACAGCCTGGCCAATACCAGCGGCGCGCAACTGCGCCTGGGGGATTACCGCGGCAAGGTGGTTTACCTGGATTTTTGGGCCTCCTGGTGCGGCCCCTGCCAGCGCTCGTTTCCGGCGCTGGAGCAGCTGCGCCAAAAATACGCTGCGCGCGGTTTTGAAGTGGTCGCCATTAACCTGGACGAGAACAGCGCCGATGCCCTCAACTTTTTAAAGCAATACCCGGTGAGCTTCCCCATCGCCCAGGATAGCAGCGGCAAAATCGGTGAAACCTACGCCTTAACCGGCATGCCCAGCGCCTTTTTGCTGGATGCCGACGGCAAGGTGGCGCAGGTGCTGGAAGGCTTTGATGGCGATAAAGAACTGGCGGCGCTGGAAACGAAAGTGCAAACCCTGCTGGATCGTTAAGGCTGAGGAGCTGAGGTTATGAAGTTGCTTATCTGCTTGGCTCTGGCCGCGCTTTGCGCCAGTTGTACCCAGGTAAAACCCTGGGAGCGCGCCAACCTGGCCAGGCCGGAGATGGCCTTTGTCAACGACCCTTTGGGGCAAAAAATCCAGGATCACATCAACCACAGCAAAGAGGCCTCCGCCTCGGTGGTCGCCGGCTCCGGCGGCGGCTGCGGCTGTAACTAGGGGGCGCTATGGCATCCACTTCCGCCTCTGCCTTGCGGGCGCTCAGCTCCGCTGCGCTTTTAATTCCGGGCATGCTTATCCCTGGGGCAAACGCCAACAGCCTGGATAAGGACACCCGCTTCGATCTTATGCTGTCCAACTACCAGGAGGGCTCACTGGCCGCCGATAAACTGGGCGGTGGCAGCCCCGAGCGCTACCAGATAGACGTGGCGCAATTCAGCTTTAGTAGCAACTTTGCCCAGGACCGCCGCATCCGTGTCTCCGGTGTGCAGGAATCCATGAGCGGCGCCTCTGGCTGGTACGTGCAACCGGATGAAAACGGCAAGCTGCTGCAGGTGATGAGCGGCGCCACTATCGACGAAAAACGCACTGAGCTGGATCTGGGCGTGGTGCAGGGTTTTAAGCATGCCGAGGTGAATCTCGCCGGCAGTTACTCGCGCGAAAACGACTACCAGTCCCTGGGGGGCGGTATCAGCAGCAGCTTTCACTTTAACCAGAACCTCACCACCCTGGAGCTGGGCGTCAACGGCGCCAAGGATTACATAGACGCCACCGATGCCGACCTCTACCCAGCGCGCCCCACCGACAAGGTGAAAAACCGCCTGGGTGCGCTCATTGGGCTGTCGCGGGTACTGGGCAAAAACACCCTGGCTGGGGTGAGTTTTAGTTACAGCTCGCTGCAGGGCTTTTTATCCGACGCCTACAAGCTGGCGCTGGTGGAGGGGATACCGCTGCAGGATTCCCGCCCTGGGCAAAACCAGCAGTACGCCATGGACCTGATGTGGCGCGAGTATTTCCCCAGTGTGAGCGCCGCGCTCCATGTGGATTACCGCTATTTTGCCAACGACTGGCAGCAGCGCTCCCACACCCTGGAACTGGCCTGGTTCCAGAACCTGGGGCACAACTGGCAGCTGATTCCCTCGCTGCGTTTTTATCAGCAGACCCAGGCAGCTTTTTACCAGCCCTACTACACCCAGGCGCGCACCGATGGCTATTACTCCAGCGACTATCGCCTGTCCGCCTTTAGCGCCAGCAGCGGTCAGCTCAAACTGCTTAAACGCTTCGAGCATTTTTACCTGGAGGCGCTCTATGAGCACTACAGTGCCAGCGGCAGCGCACCGGCGCTGATCGACTACAACTTTTACTCCCTGGGTGCCGGGCTCAAGTTTTAGCGGGCGCCGGATTTTTAGCGAGCAACTTATGCAACTCCACTCGATCCGCTTTAAAGCCATGGGCAGCCCCTGCGAACTCCAGCTCTACCTGGAGGACCCGCTGGCCTCGGCGGCGGGCCAGGCTGCAGTGGCCGAGGTGAAACGTCTGGAGCAAAAATACTCCCGCTACCTGAGCGACAGTGTCACCAGCCGTATTAACGCCAGCGCTGGCACTGGCAAGCCGCTGGCGGTGGATGCCGAGACCGCCGCGCTGCTGGATTACGCCGAGGTGGCCTTTGTGCAGAGTGACGGTCTGTTTGATATCAGCTCGGGGGTGCTGCGCCGCGCCTGGGATTTTACC
>CBINKF010000284.1:0-4882 GCA_966251115.1 uncultured Cellvibrio sp. | reverse complement strand
GCACCATCCTTAAAGATGGCAATATCGGTAGTACCACCACCAATATCAACCACGCATACGCCCAACTCTTTTTCATCGTCGGTGAGCACTGAATAACTGGATGCCAACTGCTCCAGAATAATATCCTCAACCTCCAGGCCGCAGCGACGAATACACTTTTCAATGTTTTGCGCGGCGTTGACGGCGCAGGTCACCAAATGCACCTTGGCTTCCAGGCGCACGCCAGACATTCCCAAAGGTTCCTTGACACCATCCTGATCATCGATCAAAAACTCCTGCGGCAATATGTGCAGAATTTTTTGATCCGCCGGAATCGCCACCGCCTGAGCCGCATCTATCACCCGCTCCAAATCCTGGGACAAGACTTCGCGATCGCGAATTGCGACTATGCCGTGGGAGTTGAGGCTGCGAATGTGGCTGCCGGCGATTCCGGCGTATACCGAATGAATTTGGCAACCCGCCATCAACTCGGCTTCCTCAATCGCGCGCTGTATCGATAACACGGTAGATTCGATATTTACCACAACCCCTTTCTTCAGTCCGTTGGAGCGGTGAGAACCAATTCCGACAATCTCCAGCTGACCTTCGGGAGTGATGGCACCAACGATAGCGACGACCTTGGATGTTCCTATATCCAGGCCGACGATCATTTTGTTCTCACTCGCATTTGCCATTCACTTACCCTCGCCTGTCAGACTTTTTTGCCGCTGTATTGACTCGCAGCGATTTAATTTATTGCGCACTTGCACCCGTTGTTGGAGTCAGACCAGCAGTACTGGTCGATCGGTTTTGTAAATACTTTTTGGCCGATTCCGAACCCTCTACCCAGCGCACAGCTATGCCGTTGGTATATCTGACATCGACTGCTTTTACATCATCCCAAATAGCTTGTAATTCTGTGTCATATACAGTAACAAATCGGCGCATTTTTTCCATTACCTGATTGCGTCCAAGTGCGATTTCCACGTTATTTTTTAAGGTTAAACGCCAGGATTTTTTGTTATCGCACTTTAACGCAATTACATCCAGTCCACGCGGGCGCAATAACTGCGAAAAATCCTGGTATTGCTGCAAAATTTCTACCGCATCATTCGCGCTGCCTTCAAACCAGGGCAGGCCAACCAGCTTGTCTGTCGACGCCACTTCCACTATCTGCCCGCGCTGATTTAAAAAACCGGTGCCCCAGCGCGCTATTGGTTTTTGCTCGCTGATTTTTACGACCAGCGTATCCGGCCAGCGACGCGTCAGGCTCACCGACTCCACCCAGGGGTCTGCCATAAGCGCGTGTTTTAGACGCAGCAAATCCAAACGCAAAAAGTTGCTATCTATCTCATCACTGATCAACTGGGTTGCGCGTTTTTTGCTGATCAAATGAAACTCACCCTCGACCACCACACTCTTGAATGGTCGCTGCAATAATTCGCCCAGAGGTTGATGGCCAAAATAGGCGGCAACCAGCGCAATCAACAGCAAACCCAGCAACAACCATTTAGGATTAATGCTCCAGTTGCGAGCGGGCCTGGGGCGCGCCGGCTTTGGCGCTGCGCGCTTTTCACCTCGCGGACTAACTTTGCTGTAACCCCGCTCACGTTTTGGCAAACCTTCGCGACGCTCAGGCTGCGCCACTGGCTCAACCGCCTCACGGCGCTGCCGCCACCGCGGACTGGGTGCGTCCAGCAGCACATCAGCCGCTGCTTCATCAACCCCAGCTTTATCACCCTCAGCTTTATCAATCGATTCCGGGCGTAGGCGATGTTCTGCGCGCGCGCTGGGCCTGCGCCGGGGAACTTCAGCAACAATCGATACCAGCTCATCATCCGCTATATCTACATCGCCAAAACTCGGCTCAATACGGCGGCTTCCCTGTCCCCTATTCACAGAGTCCACCTCATCGTTAAATTGGCGATTGCGCAATCTCATAGGCTGTTAGGCTTTTGCCTTGATACTGGCCAACAAAACTGTGCGGCTGATTTAACCCGCGGCATACCACGACTAAAGCCTTCGTTGCCCGCCTTCGCCATAACCTCACCACCCGCATCTTTTAAGGCTGTGATTACCGCGCTACCACGTTGCAGCGACACCTCGCGCTGCGCAGAAAGGCCGCCATAAAGCACACCAACGCGGTCGAGCTGGGCTATTACAGTTAAATCCATTGGCAATCTCGCGGCCTGCATCAGCTGGTACCTATCTCCAAAAATTTATTGCAATTGGCGCTTGGCCAACTCCGGTGACAGACCGCCGACGTTGCCGGCCCCCTGAGTGATAACTATGTCACCGGCGCGCACCAGATCTTTAATAATGTCGGGAACCGCCTCCACACTTTCCACAAAAATCGGTTCTATCTGGCCGCGCGCGCGTATGCTGCGGCACAGGTGACGACTGTCGGCGCCGGGAATTGCCTCTTCACCAGCGCTGTAAACCTCGAGCAACACCAGTGCATCCACGGTCGATAACACTTCAACAAAATCTTCATAGAGATCGCGTGTACGTGTATAGCGGTGGGGTTGATACACCATAACCAAACGGCGTTCCGGCCAGCCATCGCGCACCGCGCGAATAACTGCCGCCACTTCGCGCGGGTGATGTCCATAGTCATCCACCAACATCGCCTCGCCTTCGCCAACAGTGAAGTTGCCATAAACCTGAAAGCGACGACCAACGCCCTGAAAGCTGGCCAGGCCCACTTGAATAGCGCTGTCGGGAATAGCTTCATCGGTAGCCACAGCAATCACCGCCGTGGCATTGAGCACATTGTGAATACCTGGAATATTCAAGCGCACAGACAGCGGCTCGCCATACCCGGGACGCAAAACGTCAAATTCAGAATACATAGGGAATTGACGCACATTTACCGCGCGCACGTCGCAGTGCTCACCAAAACCGTAAGTAATAATGGGGCGCGCCACGTCTGGAATTATGTCGCGCACTACAGGGTCTTCACCGCATACCACCGCCAAACCGTAAAACGGCAGGTTGTGTAAAAAATCGATAAAAGTCTTTTTCAGTTTGGAAAAATCACCGCCGTAGGTTTCCATATGGTCGGCATCAATATTGGTAACTATGGCAACCATGGGTTGCAAATGCAGAAAGGAGGCGTCGCTCTCGTCCGCTTCCGCCACCAAGTAACGGCTTGCGCCCAACTTGGCATTGGTGCCAAAGGCGTTGACCAGGCCACCGATAATAAAAGTCGGGTCCTGTTTGGCTGCCGCCAATATAGAGGCAAGCAAACTGGTGGTTGTGGTTTTGCCGTGAGTGCCGGCCACGGCAATTCCGTGGCGGTAGCGCATTAGTTCACCCAGCATTTCTGCACGGCGCACCACTGGAATACGCAACTCGCGCGCCCCCAGCATCTCCGGGTTTTGCGCGTTTACTGCACTTGAGTTAACCACCACATCGGCGCCGCGCACATTATCCTGCGCATGGCCGATAAAAATTTTTGCGCCCATTTTTTCCAGGCGCTGGGTTACTGCAGATACTTTGATATCTGACCCGGAAATTTCGTAGCCTTGGTTCAACAGTACCTCGGCAATACCGCACATACCGGCGCCGCCAATACCAATAAAATGTATACGACGAATACGGCGCATTTCCGGTACTTCATAAGCACCAGTGGATTTATCCACGGGTCACCTCCATACAAGCCTCCGCCACCAGGGCTGCAGATTGGGCAATTGCCAAGGCTTTGGCTTTTTCCCCCATGCGCTGCAACTCATGGCGATCAGCTAAGTGAACAGTTAAAAGGCCGGCCAGTTTTTCGGCCGTTAATTCTTTTTGCACCAGTGCTATGCCCGCTCCCTGCTTGGTCAGAATGCGCGCATTCCAGGTCTGGTGATCATCAATTGCGTTGGGCAGCGGAATTAAAATTGCGGCGGCTCCTGCGGCCATTAACTCCGAAACCGTCAAGGCACCCGCGCGGCAAATTACCAAGTCCGCCCAGGCATAAGCCTCCGCCATGTCTTCAATAAATGCGTCTACCTGCGCCCTTACCTGCAGCTGCTGATAGAGCGCTCGGGTGGATTCCGAATGCATGCGTCCGGTTTGATGCCACACCTGCGGGCGATCAGCGGCACTCATTTGCGCCAGAGCAGCGGGTACTAATTCATTGATCGCTTTTGCGCCCAGGCTGCCACCCAAAATTAACAGGCGTTTGGGGGCGCCTGTCTCGGTACGCGAGTGAAAACGCGCGGCAGTTTCGGGTAATTGGCTAATTGCATCGCGCACTGGGTTGCCAACCACGGCAACACGGCTCATATCCACAAAGGCGTCATCAAATGCGGCCAACACCCGCGTGGCCAAACGCGATAACATCCGGTTAGTTGTACCGGCTACTGCATTTTGTTCGTGAATCACCAGTGGCTTGCCCAGCAATTTGGCGGCGACACCTCCCGGACCAGAGGCAAAACCACCAAAACCCACCACAACATCGGCATCCAAGCGACGGATAATACCCAGTGCTTGAAGAATGGCTTTGGCAATCAAAAACGGGGCTTTAAGCAAGCCCACAAATCCTTTGCCGCGCACCCCCTCCACACTAATGAGGTTTAACGCTATGCCCGCCTTGGGCACCAGGTTGGCCTCTATACCTTTTGCGGTGCCCAGCCATTCCACGGTAAAACCTCGCGCGCGCAATTGTTCGGCAACGGCCAGCGCTGGGAACACATGGCCCCCGGTGCCACCAGCCATCACCAATGCGCGATTGCTCACCTGGCTCATGCCATCACCTCGAGCATCGCAGTCCGCGTCGCCCGTTCAGATTTTACTGGCTCCGCTTGACTGGTTTGGGACTCCCATTGAATGCGCATCACCACCGCCATCAAAAAGCAGCAGATCAATAAGCTGGAGCCACCGTAGCTGATAAATGGCAAGGTCAAACCTTTTGTCG
>CBINKF010000283.1:0-4931 GCA_966251115.1 uncultured Cellvibrio sp. | reverse complement strand
CAGGGGCATCTCTGCCGCCAGGTCCATACCCGAGGACCATATCGCCGAAACCATGGGCAATATGTAGTAGCGGCGAAAATATTCGCCGTAGTTATGGCTGGTTAAAAATGCCCCCAGAGTTTGTTCAGGAATTGCTTGCGAGAGGTGCAACCTGGTGCATTGGCGATTGAAGCGAAGAATTTCCTTAAGCATCCACCAATGCGCAGGACTGACAAGATTCTTAGCCTGGGCGAATAGTCCTTTCAAAGAGGTACCGCTGTATTCATAGTTACGCGCGGGATGCGAAACACTAAAACCCATATCGGTTTTCTGGTATTCAACACCCAGTTGGTTGAGCAAGCGGATAAAATTGGGATAGGTTCGATCATTAAATACAATAAAGCCAGTATCTATCCAAAGCTCGCCTTCGGGCCAAAGCTCGCCTTCGGGCCAAAACCCACCTTCGGGCCAAAACTCACCGTCGGGCTGGCTTACGCGCTTGGTTGCAGTGTGACCGCCCAAGTAGTCACCGGCTTCAAACAGGTGCACTTCGTGGGTATCCGCCAGCAAATGGCCGCAGCTCATTCCACTTATACCGGCACCGATAATGGCAACGCGGGGTTTGTTCAGCGAGCCAATCCTGCTGGCTTTAGGGCTTGAATCATTTGTCATTATTTATTCCGGGAAAGCTGGGTTAACAACAGCACCTGCCAGCGCGTGGGAAGTAAATTAATACAGCGAATTAACCACACCAGCCTATGGGGAAACTGCACCAGATGTTTTCTCCGCGCAATTCCCTGGCTTATTCGTTGGGCAGCTGCATTTGGATCAATCAGAAAGGGCATGGGGAAGTCGTTGCGCGCCGTGAGTGGGGTTTTTACAAAACCGGGGCGCACTATAGTTACCGCTATAGACTCTGCCGCAAGATCCACACGCAGTGATGCGAGCAGATATTCCAGCGCCGCCTTGGAGGCACCATAGGCTTGAGCGCGGGGGAATGGCGCAGTAACTGCCATGCTGGAGATACCAACCAAACGTCTGTCCGCCGCCTGGCTCGCGCGCAACAAAGGTAGCACTAATCCAATTAAGCGCTGGTTGGCCTCAAAATTAATGGCCATGACCCGCTGAAACAGATTGGAATCCCAATTGCGCACATCCAGGTACTCGCAGCTGCCTGCGTTTAAAATTACCAAATCCAGCGCCGAAGTTTTTTGGGCAATAAACTCGATGGCCCCCTGCATTTGGTCGCCCTGGGTTAAATCCGCCGCAAACATCAGGCACTGCCCAGGATAAAGCAGCTCGAGCTCTGCCAGCGGGGCGAGCTGGCGAGCAATACCAAACACTCTGTGGCCCTGGGCCAAATAACTGCCCGCCAAAGCGTAGCCTATGCCGCTGGATACACCGGTAATTAAAATATTTTTTGCGTCTGCCATGGCCAACCCTAACGAGTTAATCGGTGTTAACGAGCTAATCGGTGTTAACGAGCTATCTGGGCAAACAACGCAATAGTCGACTTTCGCGATTCAGCCAAATCCACAATGGGGCTGGGGTAACCGGGTACGGCTGGAGGCTGGTGAATATGTTTGGCAGACAGGTCATTTAACTCTGGAACCCAGATACGGATAAACTCGCCTTTTGGATCAAATTTTTCCGACTGGCTGATCGGATTAAAAATACGAAAATAGGGAGCGGCATCCGTACCCGTTGACGCACTCCACTGCCAACCGCCATTGTTTGCAGCAAAGTCGGCATCTATAAGCTGCTGCATAAAATAACGCTCGCCCAGGCGCCAATCCATTTGCAAATTTTTGGTGAGAAACATAGCCACTATCATGCGCAAACGATTGTGCATCCAGCCAGTCACATTTAACTGGCGCATAGCGGCATCGACAATAGGAATACCTGTGTTGCCCTCACACCAGGATTGAAACAAGGCGGTATCTGCGCGCCAGGGGAAAGATTCGGTATGGGCCTGCATAGCTTTGTGCTTGCAAACCTGAGGAAAATCCACCACCACATGCTGATAAAATTCTCGCCAGATAATTTCATTGATCCAACATACAGCCCCGGCATTGGCGCTCTCCCACTCACCGCGCGTATGTTGCAAAACGGCGTGCAGCGCCTGCCGCGGTGACATTGCCCCCACCGCTAAATAGGGTGAGAGCATGGACGTGCCCTGCACTCCCGGAAAGTCCCTCAACTCATGGTATTGCGCTATACCCTCATCAATAAATGAATCCAGGCGGGCATAGGCCTCGTCTTCGCCCGCTGGCCACATCTGTTCCAGGTCACGCAGGTTCAAGCCATCAAACAACTGGTAAATTTCGCCTATAGCGGCGGGCTTGGTTCCCAGCATATCTGCTTGGCGCGCTGGCATCCCCAGCGGCTGCATGGACAAGGACATGGCATTGGTCAGCCACTTGCGTTTAAACGCGGTAAACACTTTATAGGCTTCGCCCTGGCCGTTACGAATCATTCCCGGTGGAATAATTACCCGGTCGTGGCAGCGTTTTACCGCTATGCCTTCTTGCAACATGGCTTGGTTAACCAACTTGTCCCTTGCCAGTTCGTCCAACGGGTATTCAGCGTTAAAAAACAAATGATCCACGCCCTGCTCGCGTGCGAGCCTTACCAGCAGCGGGGCGATTTCCTCCGCTGTGGCAACGCGAAATACGCGCATGGGGATATTCAACCGCGCCAGGGCTTTGGTGAGCAACAACAGGTGACGCCGAATAAAATCCAGGCGCGGGCCGCCAAGCGGGAAGCGCTCAACATAGGCGTCACAGTGGATATAAACCCCCAATACACCCTGGCCTTTTTCCGCCGCTTTAAACAGCGCGGGATTATCCCTTAAGCGCAAATCGTTGCGAAACCAAACCATGGAGGCCATATCATTTCATCCTTTGTTTGACTTTTTTTATGGCATAGCCCAGGAGCGGTAGATGTTCATAGATCATCGCACCTGCATCGAAATAATCGCGGTGATAATAGATTTTTTGCCGGAAGCGCAGGTGCGAGTTACCGCTAAGCGCCAGAAGTCGACCACCCGCCAGGCGCGGGTGGCTGTAGTGCATAGTCCAAAAGGCCACTGCCTCACCGCTGTCTTCACTGTCACTGTCACTGTCACCACCGACACACAGAAACTGCGTAAATTCAAAGCGGCATTGGGCCAGGTTGTGCATCATTCCGGCAAAATAATGCTGCAAATTTTCCAGGCCCTCAATCCTGTGCAATGGGTCGACAAACTCCACATCGGGTGCATAAAGCGATTCCAGTCTGGTTAGCAGTTCTGGATCAAAGCTTTGGTAACAGCGGGCCAGTTGTTCTAGTAATGGATGCACAACTAGCCCTCGCCCAGCGAGTCTGCATACTCGCCGCCCAAATCACCTGGGCGCTGACGCTTGAGATTTTTAAACCAGGTGATAGCTTCGGCAAGGGTGTCAACGCAAAAAATACCCGCGAATAGCTCGCCAAAAGTCGCCCGATAAACCTGTGCCACTGGCCCAACCAACAGTACCGGTTTCTCCATTTTTTCAACCCAATGTGACAGAAACAGCTGTAGCGCCGAAGCGTCCATAGATTCGTATCCGGTAATTACCAAAAAATCGGCCGCCAGGGACTTTCCGGCAATTAATGCTTCATCCAACGGCAAGTAATGCAGGCATTCACTGTGACATTGATTGAGCAGCAGGCTATAGCTCAACAACAACCCAGGAATACGCAAGTCCCGCGCCGATACAGAGAGAATCAAACAGCAATTGCTGGCTGGCAGTTGGCGCGACTTGCTGTGGGCGAAATATATCTGTTCCAGCAACAGGTTTTTAAAAAATGCCAGGCGCGCACCATTAGCCGCGCCCTGGTGATTGTAGTGCTGCACCAGCGGGATGAGTAATTTATCGGCGAGCATTTCCACCGGATAAAGCGCGAATAACTCCTCCAATTTGCGCACGAGCGGCTTGCGTTGAAAATCACTAATCAATTCGCTGAATTCAGCAACCAGCTCTGTCCATACAGAATCTATAACATCCAGTTCAACGGTATCGCCCTGATTTTTTAAGATGCTATTGACCTTGCTAATGGCCAGGCCGCGCGCGAGCCATTTTTGAATTTGTTGCACCAACTCCAAATCGGCGCGACTGTATAACCTGTGGCCCTTGTGGGTGCGTTTGGGTTTTAACAGACCAAAGCGGCGCTCCCAGGCGCGCAGCGTCACTGTGTTTACCCCAGTGATGCGGGATATTTCGCGGATGGGAACCAAAGCCTCATCAGCAGCTTCGCTGACCGCGGGATCGTCCGCGAGCATGGTGGGTAATCGACTCATGGGAATTCACTGATATGGTTGCGCAGCCCGAGGTTTTCGGGGTGCGGCGCCCAAAATGTTTGGGCCTTCAGGTCGGGATTATCCAACTTGGCCAAATGGTGTTTAAGCAGGGTTAAAGGCACCACCAAAGGAACATAGCCCTGGCGGTAGGATTCAATTAACTGCGACAACTCCTGTTTTTCGTGGGCGAGCAAAATGCCTTTTAAATAGCCGCGCAAATGGGTCATAGCGTTGGTATTGCCCTTGCGCCCCGCCGGATGCTGCAGCGCCGCCATAAATAATGCAAAGAAGTCGCGCGCCGCTTGTTGTATATCTCGTCCACTGAGGTTGGCCAAAAACCTGCCGATTGTGTAATAGCTGGGCACATGGTGCGCCATCACCTGATATTTGTAGCGCGAATAAAAATCGATAAGTTTTTTAGCACTGGGATCGGCCGCCACCTGGGTTTGAAAGTCGTGGTAGGCGAACACCCGCGCGATAAAATTGTCGCGCAAGCCGTGGTCCGTGAGGCGCCCAGCCTCCTCCTCGTCCTCGGCCGCTGCGGCCGCCTCAGCGACCGCGTCGCCCTGCTGAGAGGGTCCTCGCTCGGCCACAGCGTCTTGGCCATGCGCCAGCAGGCGTTCGAGGCTTC
>CBINKF010000282.1:0-4947 GCA_966251115.1 uncultured Cellvibrio sp. | reverse complement strand
GGGCCCAGGCAATGGTTACAAAAGTCAGTCGGCTTTTTTGTGGCCGTCACTGTGGCCGAGGGAGCGCTCGGGGCAGAGCTGATCGCGCACCCGCTGCTTGAGCTCCTTGGCTTCGGGGAAGCCGCCGTCGGCAACCCTGTCCCACACCAGCACACCATCGAGCCAAACATGAAAAACGCCACCTGTGCCCGGGTGTAATGCCACTTCATCCAGCTCGCCATCAAAGGTGGTGAGCAGCTCCTGCGCCAGCCAGGCGGAGCGCAGCATCCAGCGACACATATTGCAATAGTGAATAACCACGCGATGTTTAGCGACTGGAGTTTGGGTTAAATCTGTTTCAGACATACGATTGCTCTTTAAACACCGAGTCCATAGAATCGGTTAAATATTTTTACATTTAATAAATGACGCTAAAATCAACCGAAAAAGCTAGTTTAAGCGCCGTTTATCAGTAAATTACTGCGAATTAGCTCACCAGGGTACGGGTCATAGGCTCAAAACTTGCCTTGAGATCGTAATAACACGGACAGCCGCATGTTAAAGCTGCACTTTAAAGACCATCGCCAACCACCTCTCTGGGTGGTGGAAAAGCTTTACTCCATAGGCACGTCACCAGAAAACCAATTGGTGCTCGCCGACCCTGAGGCCGACCCGGTACACGCCAAACTTATTCGCGAAAATGACAAGTTTTTTCTGAAAGACAACAACAGCCGCAGCGGCAGCTTCGTCAATGGCCAGCGCATTACGCAAAAGGAAATAGTACCCGGGGACATTCTGCGCATTGGCAGTAGCGAGATTATTGTACTGGACCCGCGCAGCTTGCCGGAAAAGGGCAAGGAACACCAGCAGGCCCCCTGGCGGCTTATCTCCAGTGGCAACTGGTTATCGGGCAAGCAGTTTGTCATTTTCCCCGAAAAAAGCCTGGTTATTGGCCGCGGAAACCAGTGCGATATAGTGATTCCCGGTACTCACCTCTCGCGCCGTCACGCGGAAGTCAGCGTCGAGGGCAACCACCTGCGCATCAGGGACCTGGGCTCTGCCAATGGCACCTTTCTCAACGAAGTGCAAATTGACAATGCCACCGCCAACAATGGCGATCGGCTGCGTATGGATGTCTACAGTTTTCGCATAGTGGCACCCGACACCGACGGCAACCGCACCCGCCTGCGCAAACCCATCAACGAGCTGGCCAAACCGGTTGAACGCAAACAGCTGAGCCAGGAACCTAAACGCTGGAAAACCCGCCCCACCTCCCCTGGTAATCGCATAGAGCCGGAGCAAAGTCGCGGCCGACGCAATTTCTGGATATTGGCAATCGCCCTGGCCGTTGCCGCAGGCGCCATAGCTGCTTATTTCTTGTGGTAGAATCGCCGCCAGTTTTTACCTTAACGCCCTTAAGCATTAACACCCTTTAGGAAGACACTATGAGCTTTGATCTTGTACCTGCTGGCAAAAGCCTGCCCGATGACTTTTATGTTGTTATCGAAATCCCCATGAACTCCGGCATCAAGTACGAAATCGACAAGGACAGCAACGCCCTGTTTGTAGACCGCCTGGTTAGCACTCCCATGTACTATCCCTGCAACTACGGCTATATCCCGCAGACCCTGTGCGGCGACGGCGACGCCGCTGACGTTCTGGTGGTATTTCCACAACCCGTGCAAGCCGGCTCGGTAATTCGCTGCCGTCCCATTGGCGTACTCAACATGACCGACGAGGCTGGTGAAGACGCTAAAATCGTTGCTGTACCCCACGACAAAGTGACCCAGGTTTACAGCAAAGTACAACAGCTGAGCGACCTGCCCGAAATTACCGTAAAAGCCATAGAGCACTTCTTTGAACACTACAAAGACCTGGAAAAAGGCAAGTGGGTAAAAGTATCCGGCTGGGGCGATGCCGATGCCGCGCGCGCAGAAATCCTCAAAGCTGCCGCGACCTATAAAAGTACACAAAAATAAGCGTTACCAACCTCCCCTGAGAGACCGGCAGGCCCAGGCGCCTGCCGTGGGAGCTGTAAAAACCTGGCAGGGATTAAGCCACTACAAAAAAACCAGTTAAAACCAAAAATGGGTACGGGCCTGGCAGGGGAGTTTTCGCCCCGGTATTGCTGTACCCGATAAAAACATACTAGAGGTTTTTACTATGCACGACTCCACTCACAAGCTCTCGCTCGGGGAGAAACTTGGCTACTCCATGGGTGACGCAGCGGCCAACTTTGTCTGGCGCGGCGCCCTGGCCTACCTGGCCGTTTTCTATACAGATACCTTTGGTATCAGCGCTACAGCGGCGGCACTGTTGATCTTGATTGTGCGCCTGTCAGACGGTATTACCGACATTATCATGGGCATGATTGCCGACCGCACCAACACCCGCTGGGGCAAGTTCCGCCCCTATGTCGCCTGGTCGGCACCCGTGCTCGGCCTGTTTATGGTGCTCTGTTTTACCACCCCCGATCTGGGCTACACCGGCAAGTTAGTCTGGGCCTATGCCACCTACATTGGCCTAACCCTGGCCTACACCGTTAACAATGTGCCCTATTCGGCGCTTATGGGTGTTATGACGCCAAGCGTGCAGGAGCGCGCCGTGCTCTCCGGCTTCCGCTTCGCCGGTGCCTTTGGCGGTGGCCTGGTGGTGATGGGCTTCACCCTCACCCTGGTAAAATACTTTGGCGAGGGCAACGACGCCCAGGGCTATCAATACACTATGTATCTGTTTGCCAGCATCCTGGTTGCACTGCTGTTGGTCACCTACTTAACGACCAAAGAGCGCGTGGTGCCGGCGATAACCAACAACCTGACGCTGAAGCAGGAGCTGGGGGATTTCCTGATCAATCTGCCTGCAATCCTGCTGCCCCTGGCAGTAATTACCGCGTTTTTCTATTACCGCAACCTCTGGTCGGGAATTGCCTTTGTGGCAGGTATCACCATCACCTATTTCGCCGCCAAAGCACTGATCAATAAACCCGAAGAAAAACTCAGCCACACCCAGCGCGACCTGGTGGACCTGATTACCAACAAACCCTGGGTAATTCTTCTTGCTATTGGCTTTTTGTTTATGATGTTTAACGGCATCCGCTACGGCGTGGTGGCCTACTACTTCAAATACTATTCCGGCGATGCCTTGCTCACCGAAAAATTCTTTATCGCCCTGCTGGTCGTCTCCATGATCGCCGCGCTGCTCACCGGTTACCTCAATCGCTTTATCAGCAAAAAGAACCTGTTTATCCTCTCGATGTTTGCCGGTTCATTTTTTAACGCGCTGATTTACTTCCTCAAACCCGAGCAGGTCACTGAAGTTTTTGTACTGGCTTGTATAGGCGAAATTTTTGCGGCGATTATGCCGGTGCTGTTTTTCAGTATGCTGGGCGATGCAGCCGATTACTCCGAGTGGAAAAACAACCGCCGCGCCACCGGCCTGATATTTTCGGCAGGCACCTTTATCAATAAAACCGGCGGTGGTTTTGCCGGCGCCCTGGTACTGCTGGTGCTGGCCAGCTACGGCTACGATGCCGCGCGCGAGGAGACTATCGCCAACTCGATTACCGGCATGAAACTGTTGATGAGTTTGATCCCCGCCGCCTTTGGCGTGCTCGGTGGGCTGGTACTGTTCTGGTACCCCTTAACCAGCGACAAAATGACGCAAATCGAAGCGGATTTGCAGGTGCGCCGCAACCAGGCCAATTAGCCCGGCAGCTCCCTTGGTGCGCGCGACAAGCAGGCCCAGTGCCTGCTTTTTTTTTGCGCGCGACTTCCCTCCCCCAAGGGCGGCGCTAGAGAAATGTTGCCGCCCGGAGATTTAGCCGCTACATTCTGATCTGTCTTATCCAGCCTCCAGGTCGACGAAAATTTGCGCCCAACCTGCGGCCGCGCCAGGACAGGTGGTATTTCACTGAGTCATATAACAACAGCTAAAACTAGGGTCCCGGGATTTCGGAACTGCTCACTTTTGGAAAACCTATGTTCAGGCTAAAGCTTCTTTCGCACTTAGGTGTTGTTTGTTTATTGCTTGTCCTTGGCACCTGGGCCAGGGCCGACGCGCCGCTGCTGCAACTGCAGGAGCAGGGTCAGAACTCCGTGGTGCTCACCGGCTACTTTGAGCTGCTTGAGGACACCAGCGCAAAAATGTCCCTGACCGACATACGCGCCGCGGACGAGGCCGGCCAGTTCACCCCCAGCAACTCCAATGCCGAATCGCTGATCTACGGCTTTACCCCCTCGGCTTACTGGCTAAAACTGCAGGTTTACAACCCCGGCGAAAAAACCCTGGAGCGCCTGCTCGAAATCAGTTACGCGCGTCTTTCGGAAATTTCGCTCTACCAATTTGAGGGCGAAGCCCTGGTAAAAAGTTGGCAGACAGGCACCAACTATCCTTTCGCCTCCCGCCCTTACGCCAACCGCGCCTTTGTCTTTCCCCTGCAGATTCCGGCCCACGGCCATCAGATGATTTACCTGCGCGCCGAGGGCGTGGCGGCGCTGGAAATTCCCGCCAAATTGTGGGAGCCAAGTGCCTTCCACGCCTATGAGCGGGACGATTACCTGGGCTTTTCGGTGTACAGCGGCATGGCCCTGGCGATGGTGATCTTCAACACCCTGGTGTTTTTGCTGCTGCGCGAATCCATGTACCTGCTCTATGTCATGTTTGTCAGCTGCTTCGCGGTTACCCTGGCCGCGCAAAACGGTTTGGCCAACGAATTTTTATGGCCCAACTCGCCGGTCTGGTCCAAGTACTCGCTCGCCGTGGGCTATTCCTACACCCTGGTGGCACTGCTGCTGTTTACCCGGCGTATGCTCAACACCGGGCAATTGCTGCCGCGCATCGACAAAATTATCTTTTACCTGGCGATGGTATTTCTTTGCTCTCCCCTAGGTTTTTTTAGCGCCTACCAGCAGGTGGTTCCCTTTGCGGTGGTGCTCAATGTGGTGGCCTCCAGCTTGATTTTGGGGATTG
>CBINKF010000281.1:0-4950 GCA_966251115.1 uncultured Cellvibrio sp. | reverse complement strand
ACAACCGGCTCATCCTTTAGGCGAATCAGAATTTTATCTACCCCAAGGGCCTCATTAAGGCGACGCAGGGTCTGGGCGCCAAAAATACCGTCGGGAACTATTCGCTGGCTGGATTGAAAAAACTCCACGCGGCGCTCCAACTTATCGTTGAAATACTGGCGTGTCAGCGGCGCTGGCTGCTTGTCCAGGCGCGCAAACTGCTCGGCAACCCAGGTGACTATATCGCCCTTGTCGCCCAGTTCCAGGCTGCCGGTAAACTCTGCCGGGCGCGACCAGCTGTAGAGCAGATCACCGTTCCACACACTCGCCAAATCCTGCCAGCCGAGATAAACCGTTTCGTTTTTGAAACGCACCCCTACGCGCTCCTCACCCAGTGCCACCACCAACACATAAATCCACTTTTTGTCAGGAGTCACCAGTGTCAAAAGCGCCGGGCGATTGATATCTTTAAGTTCATCCCAACTGCCTATATGGGCTTTTTCACAGGCGTAGCTCTGCTTGTTGGCCAAGCCACAGGGGTTGGATTGGGAGGGGTCCAATACCCCCACATAATCCAGCAGCGCCAATTGCGCCTGGGTCAGATCGCGCCAACCCAGGTCAAAAAATTCGTTCTTTTTTTGCTCTGGCTGGCGCCCTGGCATACTGCCACTCGCCAGGGGGATAAGCGCCAGCGGTAGGGTCGATGCTGTACTCGCACTTTGCTCTGCCGCAGGCAGCGGTGGCGCTTCGCTTGGCAACAGGCGCCACACCAACAGCATGGCCAGCAAAATCAGCCCTATAAAACCGGCATGCATCCAGGTGCGCACCGGTGTTTGCTCATCCGTGGCGCGCACATTGTTGGTTCCGGCCACCTCTTTGGCGGCCAATTTAAACACCTGAGTGTCCACCTGATATTGGTTTTTCCCATAGGCGCCCAGCAACAAGCGCTCGCAAAGCACGTTAACCAAGCGCGGAATACCACCGCTGAATTCGTGAATTTTTTTTACGATGACCGATGGAAAAGGCTGCAGCGCCGGGCTCATACCCGCCACCTGCAGGCGATGAGCAATGTAAGCTTGAGTTTCTGCCAGCGACAGCGCCTCGAGATGAAAGCGCGCAGTAATCCGCTGCGACAGCTGACGCAGTGCCGGGCGCGCCAGCAGTTTTTTTAACTCCGGTTGGCCGACCAAAATGATTTGCAGGAGTTTTTGCGTGGTGGTTTCCAGGTTGGTGAGCAGGCGTATCTGCTCCAGAACCGGTACCTTCAACAGCTGCGCCTCGTCAATCAGCAAAACTGTTTTGCGCCCTTTGCGATGGTTCTCCAGCAAAAAATAATTGAGCGAATCAGTGAGGTCCTTGATGCTCAACTCGTCATCGATGTAACTCACACCCAGCTCATCGCAAATGGTGGAGAGCAATTCAGGCGCGCTGGCCATGGGGTTGAGGATGATGGCGATATCGGTATTGTCGGGCAATTGCTCCAGCAAGCAGCGAATAATCGTGGTTTTGCCGGTACCCACCTCGCCGGTAAGCATCACAAAGCCACCGTTTTGTATGCCATAAACCAGATGCGCCAAAGCCTCCCGGTGCTGCTCACTCATATAGAGGTAACGGGGGTTAACGGCGATGGAAAACGCCGGCTCTTTTAATCCAAAAAACTCGTGGTACATACAGGCACACAAAGGCTTGACTGATTATTGGGCGGGAATCATAACAGGCACGAGCGCGACACCACAGCTTTTCCAGTGTCGCGGCGCGCTGCGGGAATAGATTTTATTTAAAAATGCACGCAGGCCCGATAGGTCGCTATGGTCGCGTCTATGCCGTGGTTTTTCCACAGCGCCTTGGACAAGGCCGCCTGGGCTTCGGGTTCCCCGTGCACCAGATAAAATCGCGGTTTATTTTTGTACGCCGCCGCCCACTTGAGTAAATCGCGCTGCCCGGCGTGGGCCGAAAAACCGCCTAAGGTGTGAATTTTGGCCAGGACCCTTATCTCCTCACCGTAGAGTTTTATTTTTTTCACACCATTGACGAGTATCCGCCCCAGGGTCCCCTGGGCCTGGAAGCCAACAAAAATCACATGGGTATTTTTTTGCCAAAGGCGATGTTTAAAGTGATGGCGAATGCGCCCACCTGTGCACATACCGCTGCCGGCAATAATGATCGCCCCGGCCTTAATGGTATTGAGTGCCATGGATTCCTCGACACTGGCGGTGATGCTCAAACAGGGCAAAAACTGCTCCAGGCTACTGCTGTGAAAACTGGCCATCAGCGCCCGATCGTCCTTTTGCCAATCGCGCTTCATCTGCTCGTACACCTCGGTCACTGCACCGCCCATGGGGCTGTCCAAAAATACCCGCCAGCCCTTGAGTTTGCCCTGGTGATACATCAACCCCAACTGAAACAGCAGCTCCTGGGTGCGACCCACGGCAAAGGCGGGAATCAGTACATTGCCGCCATCGGCCGCCGCCTCCGCCAGTACCTGCTCAAACTCAACCAGGGTATCCGCCTGGGAGCGGTGATCGCGGTCGCCATAGGTGGATTCCATCAGCACTATGTCCGCCTGTTCTAGCAGGCTAGGTTCGGGCATCAGCGAGGTATCCGGGTTGCCCAGGTCGCCGGAGAACACCAGGGTTTTCTGCTCGCCGGCGCAACCGAGTTTCAACTCCACTATGGCCGAGCCGAGAATATGGCCGGCATTGTAAAAACACAGTTGCGTTTCCGCGCCAAGCGACACTGGCTGGCGATACTCCTGTGGCTCACACAGGGTCAACACCCGCTCCACATCCGCCTCGTCATATTCAGGTTCCAGCGGCGCTTTGCCGGCGCGCTCGCGCTTGAGGTTGTCGTGCTGCAAGTCGCGCAGATAAAGGCTGAGCGCATCCCCAAGCAGAATCGGCAGCAGCCGCGCAGTGCCCGAGGTGCAGTAGATAGGCCCACGAAAACCGGCGCGCACCAGGCGCGGCAGGCGGCCACTGTGGTCCAGGTGAACATGGGAGAGAATTACCGCCGAGATGCTGGCGGAGTCAAACTCGAAGTCCCGCTCGGCGGCGTCTTCACCCTGCAGGATGCCGCAATCGAGCAGGTAGCGTTTGCCGCAGGTCTCCAGCAGATGACAGGAGCCGGTAACCTCCTGAGCCGCGCCATAAAAGGTGAGTTGATGTGAAGGATTCATAAATCGGCCTCTGCGCTGCACATATTATCTACTCAGCTTAGCAGTCTTATTTGATCCGCCCTGCCAGCCTGTTGACGCTCAAGTCGACTAAACACCGCTTATTTGATCTACGCCAAGCCCAAACTCCAGATTGCCGAAAATGGCCCAAATTGGTACCATTGCCGCCTTTTTGAACAGGCCCGAACCGCTTTACCGCATTCCCCCTGGTCGTCCTTCCGGTCGCATAATTCATTTTTGCTTTTTTACCATTTACGTTCGCTTTTTCATTTTAAGAGAGCCTCTATGTCAGTTGATTTTCGCTCAGCTTCCCTCTCCCATTTGGCCTACCACGACGAGTTTGTGCAGCGCCATATAGGCCCGGACACCCAGCAGACCCAAGCCATGTTGGAGACCCTGGGCGTTACCTCTATCGCCGAACTGATCGAAAAAACTGTGCCCGCCGGCATTCGCCTCAAGGGCGAGCTGGCCCTGGGCAAGGCCGTAACCGAAGCTGACGCCCTGGCGCAGCTCAAGGCTATCGCCAGCAAAAACAAAATTTTCAAAAGCTATATCGGCATGGGCTACCACGACACCCATGTGCCTTTGGTAGTACTGCGCAATGTGCTGGAAAACCCGGGCTGGTACACCGCCTACACCCCCTACCAGCCGGAAATCGCCCAGGGTCGCTTGGAAGCCCTGCTCAACTACCAGCAAATGATTATCGACCTGACCGGCATGGAAATGGCCAACGCCTCCATGCTCGATGAAGGTACCGCGGCGGCCGAAGCCATGGCCATGTGCAAGCGCCAAAACAAAAAGAGCAAATCCGATACCTTTTTTGTCGATGCCGACACCCACCCACAGACCATCGCCGTGGTGAAAACCCGCGCCGAGCACTTTGGTTTTGAGGTGGTTGTGGCCAAGGCCGATGAACTGGTCAACGGCGACTACTTTGGCGCCCTGCTCTCCTACCCTGGCTCCAGCGGCCAGGTGCGCGACCTTACCGACCTGATTGGCAAGGCCCACGAGGGCAACTGCCTGGTTACCCTGGCCTCCGACCTTATGGCGCTGATGCTGCTTAAATCCCCAGGCGCCATGGGCGCTGACGTAGTAGTAGGCACTAACCAACGGTTTGGTATCCCGATGGGCTTCGGCGGCCCCCACGCCGGTTTCTTCGCTTTCCGCGATGCTTACAAGCGCTCCGCCCCCGGTCGCATTATCGGCGTCTCCATAGATGCGCGCGGCAAGCAGGCATTGCGCATGGCCATGCAAACCCGCGAACAGCACATCCGTCGCGAAAAGGCCAACTCCAATATTTGCACCTCCCAGGTACTGCTGGCAGTGATGAGTGTGTTTTATGCGATTTACCATGGCCCCGATGGCCTCAAGCGCATCGCCAACCGCATTCACCGCCAGACCGCCATGCTCGCCGCCGCCCTTAAGGCCAAGGGTTTTGGCATAGCTAACGGCCAGTTCTTCGATACAGTGACCGTGAATGTGGGCGACAATCAAAAGGCGATTTATCAAGCCGCGCTTAATGCCGAAATCAACCTGCGCTTAGTGGGCAGCGACAGCCTGGGTATCAGCCTTAACGAAACCACCAGCCTGGCCGATCTGGAAACCCTGCTCGGCGTCTTCGGCGTCACCGGTGTCGACCTGACCGCCCTCGACAGCCACATCACCCAGGGCCAGAACGTCACCGCCAACAACGCTATCCCCGCCGAGCTGCTGCGCAGCGATGCAGTGCTGACCCACCCGGTGTTCAACAGCTACCACAGCGAAACCGAAATGCTGCGCTACTTAAAGCGCCTGGAGTC